>JAUVVP010000135.1 GCA_030604585.1 Planctomycetota bacterium
ACACAGAGGGTGGCGCGCCTATACGAGAGAACGGTCGATTTCGAGCGTGAGTCCCGCTCGGTTTTGCCTCCCGATCCCTTCCAAGACCTTCACGAACTCCAGAAGGGCTGGACGGCCCCTATCAGGGATGGTATCCAGCAGCTCTTCGCGTTCCTCGACAGAATGCTGGCGGTCGACCTGTCAGCAGCCGACCCCGACAAACCAGTTTCTTTCGTCTTTGAGTTTGGGGAGCTACCACACGTTGAGGAGTTCTGCGCTGAGTTAGCCCGCCTCGAGCACCAACTCCCCGACCTCCTGCGCCACGAGTTCGGAGCGAACCTGTTCCAGTGAGGCAGGCTCGACCGCAAGCGCCCGACATCCGGGTGCAGCCCTGCCTGTCAGTAGCCAAACTCGGTGCTGGCTATTCGCAGCTGCCGCCGCGGACCGGCCCCCGCGGAGGCCTGCTGGTTCGTGCCATCAGTCGGGACATTGCACCCCGTTGGGTACGCTGTCCACTAACCGCTTTGCGTCCATACGGGCGACAGTCACCCCGGAGGCTTCAATCCTGTCAGACAAGACGCGCTTAGGGCCTCTAACAAAACCAGTTCTGGGTGAAGTTCCAGCAGACGAAAGCACAGCCGATGGTGAGGAAGGCTTCGTGCCTCTCCGGACGCCTCTCGTAACGAATGCGCAGGCGGCGAAACTGGCCCAGCCACGCCAGCGTTCGCTCCACCACCCAGCCGACCCGGCCCAGGCCGTGATCCTTTGCCGAGCCCCCGCTGTGTGAAAGCGCACCTTACGGCTCAGGCGGACTTCCTGGATTCTCGACACGCGACGCCTGCGCTAACGAGGAGGCGTGCCTGCGCGCCAGGGAAGCAGGGCTTTTCGCCCCGGTGTACACATGGTGCCATCTGACCCGCAGGCATCATGTGGCAGGTTTCAGTCACATTTTAGTCACATTCGGCCCGTCGCGCAGATGAAGCCACCGGCAAGTGAAGGGCGCGGCGGTCTCGTAAGTGCTTGGCAGCCAAGAGGAAAGGTGGTGCGGATGGGGGGACTCGAACCCCCATGAGCTTTTGGCTCACTAGGTCCTGAACCTAGCGCGTCTGCCAATTCCGCCACATCCGCACGAAGCTATATTCTATAGGGCCGCTCCGTCTTGTCAAGGGATCGGGCTGCCGCGCCGGGTCAGCTTGAGACACCCGCGGCCCCCAGTGATCTCCTGTGGGCGCCAACGGTAAGGGGTGAGGCCACGCTCCGGCCGGCACTTTGTCCCCTCGGCTGGCAAGTGAACAACGAAGCGGCGCTGCCGTATAATCGAGAGGAAACCGAGGATCGCAAAGGACGCGCCGACCGGCCTATGTTCGACGACACCTTGAAAGCTGTCTTCCTGAGCGGCTTCGTCGTGGGTTCGGTGATCCGGGGGCTATACACGTGGCGAAACAGGCCGAGCCACAGACCGGGTGACCGGAAAGCGGCACTCGATACGCTGTTGCTGATGCTTGCTTCCGTGGGACTGGTCGTCGCGCCTCTCTTCTACGTGCTGACACCTTGGTTGGACTTCGCGGACTATCACCTGCCAATCTGGGCCGGCTGGACCGGCGCTGCCGTCCTTGCCGCTGCGTTGTGGTTGCTTTGGAGGTCACACGCAGACCTTGGGCGCAACTGGTCGCCGTCGCTTCAGATCCGGGAGGGCCATTCGCTGGTGACCCGGGGTGTTTACCGCCATGTTCGCCATCCGATGTACGCTGCGCACGGGCTCTGGGCGATTGCCCAGGTCCTGTTGCTCCAGAACTGGATCGCGGGCCCGGCCCTTCTGGCGGTCTTCCTTCCCCTTTACCTGGTGCGCGCCCCGCGTGAAGAGCGGATGATGCTCGGTCACTTCGGAGAGGATTACCGTCTGTACATGAGCCGCACCGGCCGGCTGATCCCGAAGTTCTGGCGATAGTTGGCCAGGCCGAGCCACGGCGAAGCCGGCTGACGACGGGATGAAGGCGACCGGGCGGGGGTAGCTGCTACGAGGGGGACACGCAGCGCCCTATTCGGCGCCCGCATCTTCTGAGGCGAGAGCTTCTTCCACGGTCGGGAAGATGTCTATGACGGTGTCGAGCTTGCTGAGGTAGAAGAGCTCTTCGACGCTCGGCTGAGGGTTTACGACGCGGACGAACCCGTGGTCGCGTTCGGCGCCCCCACAGGCCTTCACTATCGGCGCGAGGCCCGTGGAAGTGGTGTAGGGGACTTCGCTCAAGTCGAAGATGAGCTTGTTGTGGCCCTGCTCGAGGAGTCGGTCCAGCTCCTCCGTGAGGGATTCCACGCCTTCGTCTTCTATCCTGCCGGACAGGCGAAGGACGATGGAAGCGCCGATCTTCTCCGTTTCGATCTTCATGATGGGGCCCAGAGCAACTGTTCGCAGTGTGCGACGGAGCCACTTATGTGGCCTTTGTGCAAGCGGCATACCAAAACACCGCAGGGGAGAGTTGGCGCTGGCCGGCGCTCGGTTGGCAGAGGCGATTAGGACCGTTTCCAGTGCGAAGTTCCGCGTCGTGATGTCGTCCCAGAGGACCGGGTTCCCGGTTCATAGGGGCACGTCTATTCGCGAGCACCGGGTCGCGATAACGCCGGATGCGTGCCTTGCGGCCGGCTCCAGGGGACCCGCAGGTGGGGACTTGACAGGCCTGGAGCGATGGCTTAGGCTTTCCTGCCTCTGCGGCGCGGGGGTCATGGGGCGAGTGGGCCGCCGCTTCTAACGAGGGCCAGAAGGACCTCGACGCTGATGGTTCGGGAGGACGAGACGTGAGAACGACATTGGGCGTGATCGTCGGCAACCGGGGGTTCTTCCCTGACCAACTTGCGGCTCAGGGAAGAAAGGACATCATCCAGACGCTGAGAGGGAGCGACTGCCGGGCCGTTTGTCTGGGACCGAAGGACACCAAGTTCGGCACGGTCGAGACCTGGGAAGAGGCAAAGAAGTGCGCCGAACTGTTCAGGAAGCATGCCGCCAGGATCGACGGCGTCATCGTTACGCTGCCCAACTTCGGGGATGAGAGAGGGGTCGCCGACGCCCTGCGGCTGGCCGACCTTAACGTGCCCGTGCTCATTCAGGCGACGCCGGACGACCCGACCATGGCTACGCTCGACCAGAGGCGCGACTCCTTCTGCGGGAAGATATCCGTCTGCAACAACCTGAAGCAGTACGGTATCCCGTTCACGCTGACTGAGATGCACACGGTGGCTGTGGACAGCGAAGGCTTCCGCTCGGACCTGGAACGGTTCGCCGCCCTGTGCCGCGTAGTGAACGGCCTCAGGAGGGTGCGGATCGGGGCGATCGGCGCCAGGCCGGCCGCTTTCAATACGGTCCGCTTCAGCGAGAAGATCCTCGAAGCGCACGGCATCTCGGTCGAGACGGTCGATCTGTCGGACATCTTCTCCTCCATCGCCAAACTCGGGCAGTCGAACCGGCGGGTGACGGCCAGGGCCTCGAAGATCAGGGCCTACTGCGCCACCGAAGGCGTGAAGGACGAGCACATCCTGAAGATGGCCAGGCTCGCGGTCGTGCTGGACGACTTCATCAAAGAGAAGGGATTGCAGGCTTGCGCCGTCCAGTGCTGGACCTCGATGGAAGAGAACTACGGGATCGTCCCCTGCACCGTGATGAGCATGCTGAGCAACTCGCTGACGCCGGCCGCCTGCGAGCTGGACGTCGGCGGCGCCCTGGCGATGTACGCCCTGCAACTCGCATCGGGGACGCCGAGCGCCCTGATGGACTGGAACAACAACTACGCCGATGAGCCGGACAAGTGCATTCTCTTCCATTGCAGCAACGCGCCGAAGCACTTCTTCGATGACGTCAAGATGGACACGCAGGAGGTCATCGGGACGGGCGTCGGCGTCGAGAACACCTTCGGCACCTGCGTCGGGCGCATCCGGAGCGGGCCGCTGACGTTCGCCAGGTTCGCCACGGACGACCTGCAAGGGACAATGCGCGCCTATGTCGGCGAGGGCGAGTTCACCGACGACCCCGTGGACACCTTCGGCGGGCACGGCGTGGTGCGCATAGGGGGGCTGCAGCGGCTGCTCAAGTACGTCTGCCGCAATGGCTTCGAGCATCACGTCGCCGTCGGCCTCTCGAGCTGTGCCGACGTTCTGAACGAGGCGTTTTCCAACTACCTCGGTTTCGACACCTACTATCACAAGTAGCCCCGGGGTTCCGCAGCGCAGGGGCTGCCCATTCGCCGCAGATAAGGGCCACGCATGAGGCGCATCGTCCTTGAGTCACCCGGCAAGCTGGTCGTGGACGAAGTGGACGTGCCAGAGCTGGGTCCGGGCCAGGCCCTGGTCAGGATTGCCAAGGTGGGCATCTGTGGCTCCGACATGCACCTCTTTCGGCTGGGCCGCATCGGTGAGATCCGGATAGAGGGCCCCTTCGTCATCGGCCACGAGTGCGTGGGCGTGGTGGAGGAGGTGGGGCACGGTGTCAGCCGGGAGTTGACCGGGGCTCGGGTGGCCGTTGAGCCGGCGATCCCATGCGGGCGGTGCCGGTGGTGCCTGACTGGGGCCGTCAACGTATGTCCGACGATCGGGTTCCTGGGTCTGCCGCCGACCCCGGGCGCCTTCCAGGAGTACCTGGTCCATCCGGCGCATCTTCTGGAGCCCCTGGCGGATGGCATCAGCGACGCGGCGGCCGTGGCTCTGGAGCCGATGGCCATTGCCATGAACGCCGTGAAGCTGGTCAAAGTCAAGCCGGGCCAGCGCGTGGCGATCCTGGGCACGGGCGTGATGGGCACGTGCGTGTTGGCGCTGCTCTCGCTCTACAGGGGGCTGCGAGTGGTCTGCGTGGACCTGATGGCCGACCGCCTCGAACGGGCGAAGGCAATGGGTGCGGACGCGGTCATCCAGCCGGGCGACGCAGCGGACGAAGAGGTGGCCGAGCGGATCCGCTCAGCGCTTGGCGCACACGGGGCCGACGTTGTGTTCGAGTGCGCGGGCGCGCCGCAGACGCTGTGGAACATGTGTGAGGTCTGCGCGCCCGGCGCCCACGTGGCCGTCATCGGCAGCAGCCACGACGATCGGGTCATCTTCTCCTCCGGCACCACCAGGCGGAAGGGCCTCACCATGCGTTTCGTCCGCCGCAGCCTGCACACGCTTGCGCCCTGCATAGAGCTGTGCGAGCGCGGCCTGCTGTCCCCTGAGGACCTGGTGACGCACACCTTCGGCGCGGGCGACATCGAGAAGGCATTCGAGACGGTTGGCAGCTATGCCGACGGGGTGCTGAAGGCCCTTGTCGACATGGCAAGCTGGTAGGTCGGCTCGACACGACACCTCCTGCTGCCTCGGGCGCAGGGGCTCGCTGAGGGATCACGATGACGAGCAGGTTCACGATAGGTCTTGACTTCGGCACGAACTCCGTGAGGGCCTTGATCGTGGATGTGGCCACGGGGGAAGAGGTCGCCTCGACCGCGTGGGACTATGCCCGCGGCGAGGCCGGCGTGGTCCTGGACGCGAGGGACCCGCACCTTGCGCGGCAGGACCCGGCGGACTACGTTGAGGGCACCGAGGCATGTGTCAAGCAGGCGTTGGAGGCGGCAGCTTCGCACGACGGGTTCTCGCCTGACGGCGTCATCGGCATCGGCGTGGACACGACCGGCAGCACGCCGCTTCCCGTTGACGAGGCGGGAGAGCCGCTGGCCTTCAAGGACGAGTTCCGCGGCAATCCCAACGCCCTGGCGTGGCTGTGGAAGGACCACACGGGCCACGCGGAGGCCCAGGAGATAACCGAGACGGCAGCGCGCTCGCGCCCGCAGTACCTGGCGAAATGCGGCGGCAAATACTCGTCCGAATGGCTCTGGTCGAAGGTGCTGCACTGCCTGAGGGTCGCGCCGCAGGTGTTCGATGCGGCCTATACCTGGGTGGAGTTCGCTGACTGGGTCCCCGCCATGCTCACGGGCACGGTTGCCCCGGGCGCTGTGAAGCGCGGCATATGCGCCGCCGGCCACAAGGCGATGTTCAACCCGTCCTGGGGCGGTTATCCGGATGAGGAGTTCATCGGCTCCCTGGACGAGCGCCTGGCCAGGGTCCGGCGCACGCTCCCGGACCGGGCCTACAACGTTGCCGACGCGGCCGGCGAGCTGACTCAAGAATGGGCGCAGCGGCTCGGGCTCAGGGCGGGCATACCCGTCGC
>JAUVVP010000184.1 GCA_030604585.1 Planctomycetota bacterium
GACGAGTTCTGGGTTCGGGGCCACGTCCCGGGCCGGCCCCTGCTGCCGGGAGTCCTGATCTGCGAGGCGGCCGCCCAACTGTGCAGCTACTACTACAAGAAGGCCATCGAGACCGATAGGTTCCTCGGCTTCGGAGGCATGGAAGGGGTCAAGTTCAGGGGAACCGTGGTGCCCGGCGAGCGCCTTATCCTGGTCGCCCGCAAGGTGGACGTGAGGCCCCGACGGGCGGTCTTCGACTGCCAGGGCTTTGTGGACGGCCGCATGGTCTACGAGGCCACCATCATCGGCCTGCCCATCTGAGCCCGCGCGCCTGCGGTTGGCCGGGTCTCCTGGCGGCTGAGAGGTCACATAAAGCCGGCTTTCATTAGCTCCCGCCTTGTTATACATATTAGCGATTTACTTTAATAACGGCTCGCCGCTGGAGCAAATGGCCTTCTCCACGGCCTTTGTTAATAAAGCAACCCGTCCTTTCCTTTCATAGATCGCTTGCTAATGAAAACCTGAGCGTGTAAGCTATCATTACTCAAAGTGTCCGGCCTCCCGCGGGCCTGGTGGCGATGAACATGCGGCAGCGGACAAGTTCAGAGCGAGCCGGTCGGCTCATACGATGCGCCTCGGGTGCGGATGCTTATCAGGCGTTTCTGCCGAAAGCGCTGCCCCCTGACCCTCCGTTGGAGTACAACCGGGCGATTCGTGCCCTGGATGAAGAGGCCAATCGTGCGCTGGGAAGGCTCGACGCGGCCGTGTCCTTCATCCCGGACGCGGAGCTCTTCTTGTACTCCTATGTGCGAAAAGAGGCCATCCTGTCCTCCCAGATCGAAGGCACCCAGAGTACACTGGTGGAGTTGCTCGAACTGGAGGTGACCCCGAGAGCCCGTCCTCCCAACGACGAAGTGCAGGAGGTGTCCAACTACGTTGCGGCCATCCAACACGGCCTCAAGAGGCTGCGTCAGGACGGTTTTCCGTTAAGCCTCCGACTCATCCGAGAAACCCACGACATTCTGCTGCGCAGCGGCCGCGGTGCGCGAAGGAACCCCGGCGAGTTCCGGCGCTCGCAGAACTGGCTCGGCGGGACCGGGCCGGCAGACGCTCAGTATGTCCCGCCCCCGCCTGACCAAGTCATGCCCTGCCTGGATGCCATGGAGAACTACATCCACGAGGAAGATGACGTGCCCCTGCTCATCAAGACCGGCCTCGTCCATGCCCAGTTCGAGACCATCCACCCGTTCCTGGACGGCAACGGAAGGGTCGGACGGCTGCTGGTCACGCTGATGCTGTGCGCAAAGGGCGTGCTGTCCGAGCCCCTGCACTACCTGAGCCTCTACCTGAAGCAGCGCCGCTTAGAGTACTACGAACGACTCTCGGCCATCCGTTTCGAAGGAGACTGGGAAAGATGGATCGAGTTCTACCTGGAGGGCGTGCTGGAGGTCTCACGCTCCGCAGCGGAGACGGCGCAACGCATCACGGCGCTGTTCCAAGAGCACAGAGACGCATTGGATGGCTTTGGACGGGCATCCTCGACACTGCTCCGGCTCCACAGGCTCCTTTGTCGCGTGCCGGTCGTCACGGCCCGCCAGGGCGCCCAGGAACTCGGGGTCACTGCGCCCACTGTGCAGCGAGCGATTGACATCTTTCGCCAGCAGGGCTGGCTCAACGAAGTTACCGGTCGCAGTCGAGGGCGGGTGTACGCCTATACCCCGTACCTGCGCATTCTGACCGAGGGATTAGAGGAACGCCCCGGATGAGATGCCCCCTGCGGACCGAGGCGGTGCCTGTCACTTCCATCTCGGACAATCATGGCTGACCTGCTCTACGAGATCGGGACCGAGGAGTTGCCGGCGGGGTATCTGGGCCCCGCGCTGAAGCAGCTTGGCGCGCAGCTCGAGCGGCTGTTGCAGGAAAGCCGCCTCGGCGCCGAACGCGTCCACGTCGCCGGGACCCCGCGCCGCCTGACCGTGAGCGTTGAGGGCATAGCCGAGCGCCAGCCGCCCCTGCGCGTGCGGAGCGTCGGCCCCCCCGCCCGGGCGGCCTTCGACTCCGACGGCAACCCGACGCCGGCCGCTCATGGATTCGCGCGCAGCAAGGGCCTGCCCGTCGAGGCCCTCCAGGTGGAAGAGACGCAGAAAGGCCCCTACGTGGTCGCGGTGGTGGAGCAGGCGGGCGAACCGGCGGCGGCCCTGTTGCCCGGGCTGCTCGCACAGGCCGCGGCGGCCGTCACGTTCCCCAAGGCCATGCGGTGGGAAGGCGACGCCTTTCAATTCGCCAGGCCGATCCGGTGGCTGGTCGCGCTGCTGGACGGTGAGCTGCTGCCGCTGACCATCGCCGGCGTGCGGGCCGGGCGGCGCACGCGGGGCCATCCGTTCCTGGCGCCGGGCGAGATCGAGCTGGCCGACGCCTCGTACGAACGCTACCGGGATGCGCTGCGCGAACGCTTCGTCGTGGTGGAGTTCGAAGAGCGCCGCGACCTGATCCGCGCCGAGATCAATGCGCTCATGGCGCAGCACGGCGCGAAGCTGCGGGACACGGCGCTGCTGGACGAAGTGGCCGACATGGTCGAGTTCCCGCACGCGGTCGAGGGCTCGTTCGACGAGCACTTCCTGAGCATCCCCGCCCCCGTGCTCAGCGCCGCGATGAAGGAGCACCAGCGCTACTTCCCGGTGCGCGACGCGAATGGCGAGTTGGTGCCCCGCTTCATCACCGTCTCGAACCGCACCGCCGAGCAGGACGACCTGGTGCGCGAGGGGAACGAGCGCGTGCTGCTCGCGCGCCTGGAGGACGCCAAGTTCTTCTGGGGACAGGACAGCCGCCGCCGGCTCGACGAGCTGGCGCCGCGCCTTGAGGAGGTGGTCTTCCTCGGCGGCCTGGGCAACAGCCTCCAGAGGTGCGAGCGCCTGGCCGAGCTGGGCGCGCTGATCGCCGCGAAGCTCGGCCCGAGCGTGAATGCCCGGCACGTCCGGCGCGCCGCGCACCTGTGCAAGGCCGACCTGCTGACGGGCCTGGTCGGGGAGTTCCCCACCTTGCAGGGCGTCGTGGGCCGGGAGCTTGCGCGCGCCCACGGCGAGCCGGAGCCGGTGGCCGAAGCCATCGCCGAGCACTACCTGCCGGGCGGCGCCGATGACGCCCTGCCGGCCACGCCCGAGGGCAGCGTGCTCGCCCTGGCGGACAAGATGGACGTCATCGTCGGCTGCTTCGCCCTCGGCCTGCTGCCCAGCGGCTCCCAGGACCCCTACGCGCTGCGCCGCAACGCACTCGGCATACTGCTCATCATCGAGAGGAACGGCCTGGACCTGCACCTGGGCGAGCTGGTCCAGATGGCCCGGGCCACCTATCGCGACCGTGGCGTCGAGTGCGACGACGAAGCCGCCGCGAAGGTGCGCGAGTTCTTCCGCGACCGCCTCTACAACGCGGCCATCGAGAGGAGATACCGGCACGACTTCGTCCGCGCGGTGCTGGCGGCCGGTTACGACGAGGTCGGGGGCTTCTGGGACAGGCTGAGCGCACTGGCCGAATGCGCCGGGCGGCCGTGGTGGCCGGCCCTGGTCGAACTGGTGGACAGGACCTTCCGCATCCAGCGCGACGCGGAGACGCGCGAACCAGTCCGGGAGGAGCTTCTCCAAGAGCCGCTCGAGAAGGAACTCGCCGCCGCGCTGCGTGGTAACCGCGACGCCGTGGCCGGCCTGTTCGAGAAGAGCGACTACGTCGGCGCCGCCGAACGCTACTGCGAGGTCTTCGCGCGGCTGGTGCACGACTTCTTCGAAGATGTCTTCGTCAACGTCGAGGACGCCGCCCTGCGGCTGAACCGCAAGTCGCTCTGCGCCGAAGTCTATCGCCTCTTCGCCGACCGCTTCGCCGACCTTTACCTGATCGAGACGGCCGAGGGCCCCCAGTAGGTGCGCCCCGAAGCGGAAAAAGGCGTCAGACCCCCTCCGCTAAGCGGTCTGACCCCTTTTCCTCCCGGCGGCTCCCTTACAGGGCCGGCGGCTCGGCGGAGATCATCCGTTCCTCCCGGGTCAACTCGAAGATGGTCGCCAGCAGGGCTATGTCATCCTCCGTCTGCTCCACGTCGCGTCGGGCGAACATGCGCTTCTGCGTGATGACGGCCTGCTCGAGCGTGACCTCCGTCACCTGGCCGAAGGACTTGGCGTAGTTGCAGAAGCTCGGCACGTCCTGCCCGACGTAGCCGTAGAGCATGCTGGCAGCGCCGACCGTCTTCCCGGTGAAGATGCTGGTGTTGATGGCGCTCTTGGCGTAGTCGCCGATGACGCAGCCCACGAACTGCATGCCCGTCTCGATGCGCCGTCCCCGACGCTGGATCCGGACCTCGCCGTAGGTGTTCTTCAGGTCGCTGTTGCTGGTGCCGGCCCCCAGGTTCACCCACGAGCCGAGGTAGGAGTGGCCCAGGAAGCCGTGGTGCTGCTTGTTGGCGTACGGCTCGATGACGGTCGCCTCCACCTCGCCGCCGATCTTGCACGTATGGCCTATGGAGACGGACTGTTTCACCGACGAGCGCTCGATAATCCGCGACCTCGGGCCGACGTAGACCGGACCCTCGAAGTAGGTGAAGTCCAGCACGCGGACGCCCTCGTCCAGCACGATGGGGCCGTCATCGGCGTGGAAGACAGCCGTCTCCGCCACCGAAACGCCTTCGCCCACAAAGACGCTGGGCCGAAGCTCCCGGAAGCCGTCGGCCTCGATCCTGTGCTCGACATTCACCGGGAGGAGTTCCTCCAGTGCGCCGATGACATGGAAGGGGTAGTCGAATGTCCTGAACGGCTCCCCGTCGCGAAGCGGCAGGTTGAGGCTGAGCAGATACGGCGTGACCGTTGCCGAGGACAGGTCCTCGGGGACCTGCTCGCCTACGCGCAGCATGGCGGCCGCCACCCGGTGCCCCGCGGTGCACATGAACGGCTGCGCCGCGGCAAGCAGCTCCCGCAGCCGCTCCACGTAGCGTACGTCGGGGGCAACGGCGGCATTGAGGAACAGCGTAGGACCATCCTCCGGCGGAGAGCCTGCGAGCGAACGGGCGGCGATCTTCTTCAGATAGCCCCGCACGACGCAACTGACGCGCTCGCCGGCCAGCGCCGCGACTTCGCGCAGGTTGTAGGCCCCGCACGTGACCGCCCAGGCGGGACGCGTCAGCGTGATCGGCCACATGTCCTCGACATAGTGGTCCTCGAACAGAACGATGTTTCCTGTCATGGTCCGTTCCACCCCCCAATAAAGCTCTTTGCCGGGGTCCGGGGCAGGGCCACGTCACCACCGCGCAGCACGGGCGCCGCCGGGCCGGCAACCGCGCCCATTATAACAACTTGCGCTCGGCCCGTAGTTATCCTAAGGCGAGCAACACCCCCATCCCGGCCGAGGGCGGGGCGCTCGACATCCTTGGCCCCGGCTCGTAAGATCGCGGACGTGCAGCCTCATCATCGCTACCGCGTGCAGGAC
>JAUVVP010000429.1 GCA_030604585.1 Planctomycetota bacterium
CGGTTCACGCGCCCGGACCCATCTGGCCGCCAGCGTTCACTGTCCCCATCCGATTATACACGACGTGCGTGCTTAGTGTGAAGGGCCTTTTCTTGGCGGCCCCGGTGCGGCTGCGGCGGCGGAAGCGTGCGCCGGCGCTCTACCAGCGATAATAGCGATAGGGATCGTCGCCGGATTCGGGTATGTCTATGTAGTAGCTATCTTCCCATCGGCCGGCGGCTTCGATGGCGACCGGCCCGCGGGTGATGCCGCCGCCCAAGTAGGTGTCGTTGACGCGCACCGCCAGCACGTTGCCCCTGGGCCTGAGCAGCTCGCGCGGTATCCGATAGCGACGCTGCACCGCCCAGTGGTCGTCCGGATGGGTCTGGGCGGTGACGCTGCCGATCAACTGGCCGTTGAGGTAGGTCCAGTCCTCGTCGTCGGCCGCACCTATGATGAGCCACAGTTCGACGTCCTCGGGGACGACGGCCAGGTCGAAGGTGGTGCGGTACCAGAAGACGCCGTTATAGTCGGCCAGCTCCGGCCGCTGGTCCTCCCAGGTTCCCGGCACGTCTATGGCGGCCCACTCGGCGTCGTCGAAGTCCGGGCTCTGCCAGCCCTCGTCAAGGCCGGCATCCTCGGGATCGGCCTTCCCCTTCCACGCAGAGGTCAGGTCGGGCAACATCATGGCCGGCTCATGCCAATAGGACAGCAGAGGCGTGTCCATGGACGCGCCGAGGTTGGCCAGTATCCGGGAGAGCAGGAATGCCGTGCGCCGGTAGGTCGTCCGGTCGTGGGGCGACTGCTCCGGGTCGAACATCCACGGGGCGACCTGGCAGAAGACGACCTTAGCTCCGTCCAGGTCGGCGGCCGCCAGGAGTCCCGCGCGGTCCGCCGTAGGCACCTCGGAGAGCACGAACAGGTCCTTGAGGTTGCGGAAGTGCGTCTCCGCGTTGCTCAGGCCCCGGAACGCCGGCTCCGTCAGCGGGAAGTCCAGGGGCGAGTTCCCCACGGTCTGGGCCTGCGACCGGGCGAGGACCTGCGCGGCGGCCAGTTCCCGCTGCTCATTGGCAAGAAGGAAGACCGTCGCCCCACCGCCTGCGGCGGAGCGCAGGTCCTCGGTGGCGGGCCTCGGCTCGCCAGGCCCCACTACCAGCAGGTCGTCAGCCCCGAGGGTCCGACCGGCGGGCTCGTCGGCAGTGATGCCCAGCGCAGCCAGCGCCAGCCTGCCCTCCGGGCCGCCGGCGTAGTAGACCTTCTTCTCTGGCTGTTCGACGCCGGCGGCACAGTAGCGCACCAAGTTGCGTACCAACCTCTGTGCGGCCGGATCATCGTCGGTTCGCCCGGTCACGTCCACCTGGCAGAAGACGATGCGCCCCTTGCCCGGCCTGTGCTCGAGGATGGGTGCGTATTGGAGGTCAAAGCCTCCGTCCACGATGGGCAGGAAGTCGCCCCGAGCGGGCTTCTCTATCAGCGCTGTGGCCAGATTGCCGCCGTTGCCGCAGCGCCAGACGCGCGAGTTGGTGAAGCCGCACCACGTGGTCGTCGGGTAGCTGTTGTAGTTCTCGCCCTGGTCCATGTAGGGCGGATAGAGCGTGGCATCCCCGCGCCAGTCGCGCAGATGCGCTGCGGACAGGCCGGCCAGGACCGGATGACCGGGCACCCGCGGGAATACCCGCCTCAGCCCGTAGACCTGCGTGCGGAAGCCCAGCCGGTGCTGGAGCACCCGTTCCGTCTGCTCGAAGATCAGGACGTTCAGCCCGTCCGCCACCCCCGAGATGTCCGGCGCCACACCGTCCACCGTGAGGGCCTCCCGCCCCACGATGAGCAGGTCGTAGCCCGACAGCTCCTCCGAACTGCCGACCTCAGTGAACGCAATGCCCAGCGCAGCCAACGCCTTACGGGTCTTGCCCTCCGGGTCATAGAGCGCGATCCGCTCCGTCACGGCCGCCTCCCGGGCCGGCCCCAGCACGTGGAGGTCCATCCCGTCTTCCTGCGTCTCGCCGTTGGCGAAGGTGACGGACAGCTCGAGCCGGTAGGTGCCGGGCTCCAGGTCCGTCCCCACTTCGAACCCGAATGGTTCTTTCCGGACGCCGCCGGCCTCCACCTCCAGTTCACCGGCGCCGCTCGGCCCGCCGGCAAGGGTCCAGCGGTAGGTGCAGCTCGCCGGCTCGCGGGTGTCGTTGACCACGATGACCTGCTTCTCCACGGTCTCGCCCGGCCGGAAGTTGTGGCCCCCTTCGGTGAAGTCATCGGGCTTGCCGCCCAGGTAGGCCAGCAGCGGCATGTTGTAGCGCAGGAACGTGCGCCCCACGCTGCTGGGCTCCCAGTCGTCCGCCGGATAGCGGCTGTAGAGGTAGCTGCCGCCGCCGATGGCCAGGTCGGGACTCACGCCCGGCTTCTGCAGGTCCGACCAGTCCGTCTCCAGCGCCACATAGTCGGTCGGTGCACCGTTCTTGTGCACCCACATGTCCTCCTGGTCCCACGGCAGCATGGCCGACATGCCCCAGGTGCGGTGCGCGGGCCAGTTCTTCGAGGCGTAGAGGCTCTTGATCTCCAGGACGTTCCGCTCGCGCTTGCTGAAGTACCTCAGCAGGCTTCCGTAATGGAACGGCTCGTCCCGCTCCCAGAAGTGCAGCTCCGCCTTCAGGCAGTTGATGTCGCTCTCGTCCACCTCGTAGGCGTCGTCGCCCTTGAAGGTCGCCGCGAACTCGTGACTCCAGACCTGCTGCATCTCCAGGGAGCGCCAGATGAAGTTGGGCCCGCGGTAGCTCGACCACGAGGCGATGTGCGGCAGGCCCCATTCCACGAAGAAGAACGGCTTGACGCCCTCGGTCGCCCAGACGGCCAGCCAGCGCGACCGCTCGCGTATGGGCGCCCAGTTCAGATAGCAGTTCAGCGTGATCATGTTGCCCAGGTTGCCCGACTGGTGGTGATAGACCGGGCGAGTGGGGTCCAGCGACTCGGCTATCTGCTGGGCGATGAGGGCCTGACGGCGGCCGTGTGTGTCGGGC
>JAUVVP010000003.1 GCA_030604585.1 Planctomycetota bacterium
AGACGGCTGCCCCGTAGGCCTCCTCCGTCTTTGGGTTCTCGCCCTGAGGCCGCCTATTGTGGCGCCCCCTCACGCGCGACGGTCGCCCCAAGGCCAAGGACGACATCACGAGCCCCGACCGTTCGCAGAGGTGGACTTTGGACCCGCTCGGAAATTGGGATGAGACGGACCTGGCCTCCGTCACCGAGACGCGCGTCCACAACACGGTGAATGAACTCACAAGCAGGACGGTCGGCCAGGATCCGCAGATCAGCCTCACGTATGATGACGCCGGGAACCTGACCCAGGACGGCGACTGCGACGGCGACCACAAGTACACCTGGGACTACCGGAACCGGCTGGTCGAGGTCAAAGAGAAGCAGGCGGGGCAGTGGGTGACGATTGCCGAGTGCAAATATGACGCGAAGAACTGGCGTATCCTGAAGGTCGTGACGAATAAGGAGAGCCCCAACGGCACGACGCGGTTCCTGTGGGGTGGTCCCGCGCCTGCGGGATGGCAGTGCCGATGCCGACGGCCTCTCGGACGTCGAGAACCCCTACACCTTCACCGCCTGCCGCGTGGACGTCGAATCCGGCCTCATGCAGTGCAGACATCGGTATTACGCCCCGACGCTCGGCCTCGTCACGAACGGGGTTCTGAGATAGTCTCTTGGAAGGCCACAGACGCGCGCCCCCACTCGAAACCCGAAACCCGAAACCCGAAACTCGAAGCTGCGTCGCAAGCCGCCCCTCATCCCGCCCTGGCACGGGGGGCGGGTGATTCGTCCAGGTGGCGGTCCACCTCTTCGAACTTGACCGATATCTTCCTGCTCACCCCGTCGGTCATCGTCATGCCGTAGAGAACCTGCGCCACGCCCATCGTCAGCTTGTTGTGCGTGATGATGATGAACTGCGTGTCGCGGCGGAACTCCTCCAGCAGCCTCAGGAACCGCTCGACGTTGTTGTCGTCCAGGGGGGCGTCCACCTCGTCGAGCAAGCAGAAGGGGCTCGGCTTGGCCTGGAACATGGCGAACAGCAGGGCCACCGTGGTCAGGGCCTTCTCGCCCCCGCTCAGCAGGGAGATCGAAGTGGTCTCCTTGCCGGGCGGGCGGGCGGTGATCTCGATGCCGGCCTCCAGGATGTCCTCGGCCTCCTCGTCGAGCACGATGTCGGCGCTGCCGCCGCCGAACAGCTTGCGGAACAGGCCCTGGAAGTTGCCCCGCACCTGCTCGAAGGTCCGGCGGAACCGCTCGCGGCTCTTCTTGTTCAGCTCGCGGATGATCTCCCGCTGGTGCCGCCGCGTCGTCTCCAGGTCCTCCTTCTGGTCGGTCATGAACTGGAGGCGGATCTCGAGTTCCTCCTGCTGGCGGATGGCCGCCACGTTCACGTTGCCGATGCGGTCCACCTTTGCCTTGAGCCGGGCGATCTCGGCCCTGATCGCCTGCCAGTCGGCGGCGGGATCGTCGGCAAGTTCCAGCACCGCCCGCCGCAGCTCCGTGGCCTCCTCCAGGCCGATGATCTCGGGCGTATCGTCGTCACCCTCCTGCTGCGGCTCATCGGCCGCTTCCAGTTCCCTGTACCAGGCCGCCACCGGCTCCATGGGACGCGGCTCCGGCAGGCCCTCGGCGAACTCGCGGATCAACTTCGCCGTGAAGGGCGAGTCCTCGCGCCAGCGCTCGGGCTCCAGCTCCAACGACTTCAGCCGGACCCCGTAGTCCTCGGCAGTGCGCTCCAGCATGTCCTGCATCTTGATGGCCGTTTCGTTCTCGGCCATGCGCAGGCTGTGGAGCCGGTCCTCGACCTCCTGACGCTCCTGTGCCGTCTGCCTGGACTGCTCGGCCAGGGCGTCTATCCTCTGGCGCAGTTGCTGGAGGGCGGCGGACTCCGTCTCGATCGTCTCGCGCAGCGCGGCCCTTTCATCTTCCAGGGCGCGCGCCTCATCCCCGGCTTCTTGGGCGGCCTTGATTGCTTCCTGGCGGCGGTTGCTGCTGCCGTCCTGTTCGGCCAGGAGGGCGGCCAGTTCCGATTCCCTCTGGCCCTTGTCGGCGCGCAGGCGCGCCACCAGGGATTGCAGGTTCCGCTGCTGCTCCCGTCGGCGGGCCAGTTCGCTGCCCAGCGAGTTGACCTCTTCGGCCAGAGCCCGCTGCTGCTCCTGCGCGCTGCGCAGGCGCTCCTGTTCGGCCTCGACGGCCTGCTGGGCCTCGGCTCGGTCTCTGCGCACCTGCTCGGACTGTTCCTGGACCGCCGCGGACTGAGAGTCGAGGTCCTCGATGTCGCCCCGCAACGTCTCGCGCTCGGCGCCGGCCAGGTGGAGTTCGTCGCGCAGTTCGCCGAGCCGGCTGGTGACCACTTGCAGGTGGCTGCGCACCTCGCCGGCGCTGCTGCGCAGGTGCTCGATGCGGGAGGCCAGCTCGTCGCGCTCGGCCGTCAGGCCGTCAATCTCTTCCCCGCACTGCCGCCTGCGGTCCGCCAGGGCGGCGAGCTTCCGTTCGAGTCCGGTTATCTGCTCTTCCAGCTCGGCCAGCTCGCTGCGGCGGCTGATGAGGCTCGGGGTTTCGGGCTTGCCTCCGGCCCAGACGCCGTCGGCGCTGTAGCTCTCGCCGGCCGGTGTCACGAGGGTGGCGCCCCGCGGCAGGCCGGCCCTTGCCACTGCCTCGGCCGATGGGCCGTCCTCGACCAGGAACGCGTTGCCCAGCAGCGATTCCACGGCGCGGCGGGCGGGCCCCTCGCAGCCGACCAGTTCGCTCAGGCGGCCCCGCAGGCAGGGCAGGGGGCCGAGTTCCACGCGCTCGGGCGGGGACAAGCATTCCAAGACGATCAGCTCGGCCCGGCCGACCCCGTCACCGGCGAGCAGTCGCAGGGCTTGCGCCGCCTCGGCGGCACGTTCGCAGATGACGGCCTGGACCTTCTCGCCCAGGGCCGCCTCGACCGCCCGCGCCCACTCCAGAGGCACCTCCAGCACCTCGGCCACTATGCCCACGATGCCGGGCAGCCGGGCATCCAGGAGCCGCTTGACGCCCGAGCGGAGGCCCTCGGCGCGCTGCTCCAGGTCCTGCAGCACGTCCCGGCGCCCCACCTTGCCGCTCAGGTCGGCCCTGGCGTCCGTCTCCTGGCCGGCGACCTCGCGCAGGCGTTCTTCGGCGCCCGCGACAGCCTGTCGCAGCTCTGCCGCCCTGGCGTCCAGGTCGGTCTGTCGGGCCTGGAGCGTTTCGAGCTTCTCGTGGGTCCTTGTGCGTTCGCCTTCGGCGCCGCCGAGCCGGCCCTGGATCTCTTTCTGGCGGTTCTCGATGCGCTCCAGGCGATGCTGGAGGGCGCGCTTCTCGGCGGCGAGGACCTCGGCCTGATTCCTCAGATGGGCCTCCCGCTGGAAGAGGTCGAATACCTCGGCCTTCTTGGTGTCGAGCTTCTCCTCCGCGAAGCGGCTCTGACGGCGTATGCTCTCGATCTGCTGCCGGCCGACCTCGAAGCGGGTGGACCTCTCGGTCAGCTCGCGGGCGCCCTGCTCCAACTCCGCCGCTGCGGCTGCCATCTCCCGGTCCAGGTCGCGGGTGCGCTGCTCGAGGGCGCTGCGGCGGGCGGCGAGTTCGTCCAGTTGGTGCTGAAGCTCGTCCTGGCGCTTGCGGTTCAGTTCGGCCTCGCGGGCCAGGCTCTCCAGGCGGGCTTCGATGCGGGTGAGGCGCTGGCGGGACTCGGCCAGTTCGTTCTGGGCGCTCTGGAGGCGGGCGCGGGCCGATTCGAGTTCTGCCTCGCCGGCGGCCGTCCGCTCGGCAAGGCGGCTGCGCTGCGAAAGGGCGGCCTCTATGTCGCGCTTCTGCCCGTCCCTGTCGGCCTCCAGTTGGCGGCAGGAATGGAGCGCGTACGCAAGGCGCAGCCGCTGGAGCCGTTCGACGTGCTGCTTGAAGGTCCTGGCCCGGCCGGCCTGGTATTTGACGCTGCGCACCTGGCGCTGCACTTCCTCGAGCACGTCGCTTATGCGCGCCAGGTTGTTGGCCACGCGTTCGAGCTTGCGTTCGGCCTCCCGTTTCTGTTCGAGGAACCGGCTGATGCCGGCGGCTTCCTCGAAGACCTGGCGGCGTTCCTTCGGGCTGGCGCGCAGTATGCGGTTGATCTGCCCCTGCTCGATGAAGCTGTAGCAGCCTGCCCCGACACCGGTGTCCAGCAGCAGGCCGCGCACATCCTTCAGGCGGCAGGGCCGGCCGTTGATGGAGTACTCGCTCTGGCCGGTGCGATCAACGCGGCGGCGGATGCAGACCTCTTCGTAGTCCACCTGGAGCCAGCCGTCGGCGTTGTCAATGGTGAGCTTGACCTCGGCGAAGCCGAGGGGTTTGCGCGACTCGCTGCCGTTGAAGATGACGTTGGCCATCTCGGCGCCGCGCAGCTTCTGGGCGCTGCGCTCGCCCAGCACCCATTTGACCGCGTCGGCGACGTTGCTCTTGCCCGAACCGTTCGGGCCGACCAGGGCCGAGAGGCTGTCCTCGAACTCGAAGGTCGTCCTGTCCGCGAAGGACTTGAACCCGTAGAGTTCGAGCTTCTTCAGCTTCACGGCTTCGGCTCCGTCGGGTGGCCGGTGAAGGGATGAAGGCGGGAGGTCCGGCGGGCAAGCAGGGGCCGGGCCCCGGGCGCCGGGCCGGGACGAACGGCAGTGCCGGGCCGGCTCGGAACGCGAAGATGCTTCACTGTGCCGTCACTCCGTCGGCCGCCGGAAGGGCGGCTCCCGGCGTTGCAGTTCGGAACCCGATCGTTGATACCCGCAGCTCTGAGTCAGAGCAGGGGGCGATTCTACGGCAAGGGGGCGGGCGAATGCACAGGCGAAACTCCGCCCGGCGGGCCGCGGCGGAGCGCAAGGCCGACGGGCGGGGCGCCGGCGGCGCGATGGGTCCTGCGTCAGGCCCCTAAGCTGTTGCAGAACAGCAACTTAGATCGGTCGTCGGCATAGCCGCGCAGCGCCTCTTTTTGCAGGCGGGGCGGGCTGCAGGCGGCGCAACTGCCCAAAAACGCCGGAGAAAAATGGCAACGCCGAACCGCCGTTCAGCCTGATGTCGGTTGCCACCCTCGCGGCCCTGGCCCGCCGGTCCCCGGCCGGCTAAGAACTCGTAACAATACTACATTTACCGCAGAGCGCGCAGAGAGCGCAGAGGCAATCAAGGCGCATAATCAATGGTTTTGGCCCTTCAGTCCCGCGCATGCGGGATCAGGATGAACCCTTCTCGGCGGGCTCTGCGTCCTCCGCGGTTGGTTTTGTTAGATGCACTAAGCCGGGCGGCTGGCGGCCAGGGGCGCGTGGTCCCGCCCCCGCACGACGCACCGGTCCGCCGCCGGCGCCGCCATCCGCCTGAAGACCTCCAACTGATCGACCGAGTACGGCGCCACTTGACGCAGGGCGGGGGAGAGGCAGAGGTCGGGTTTGAAGTTCTGGAGGGCTATCTGGCGGGCGCCCTCCAGTTCGGGCACGATCTGCTTCAGCTCATCCCGGCCGACCAGGCCCGGCACGAGCGTTATGCGGAACTCGTGGGGCAGGCCGCTCTGCTTGATAAGCCGGATGGAGCGGCGGATGTCCTCGACGTTGACGATCGCGCCGGTCACGCGCGCGTAGTCCTCGCGCGTCAGGGGCGCCTTGACGTCCATGGCGATGGCGTCCACGAAGCCGCCGCTGAGAAGCCGTTCCACCCATTCGGGCCGCGTTCCGTTGGTCTCCACCATGACCTTTAGGGGGATGGCCCGGATGTCCCGGATCAGCTCGAGCAGTTCGCTGCCGTGGAGGCTCGGCTCGCCACCGGTGATGACGGCGCCGTCGAGCCAGTCGCCCTGCCCCCGCATGTAGTCCAGTATCTGGTCCAGCGGCACGCTTTCGAGCCGCTCCGGGTGGTAGATGAGGTGCCTGGCGTGGCAATAGCGGCAGCGCAGGTTGCAGCCGGGCAGGAAGATCACCGAGGCGATCTTCCCCTCCCATTCCAGCAGGCTGCTCTGGATGAACCCCTTGATGTCCATGAACGGCCTCCTAACACGGAGACACGGAGAGCACGGAGAAAGGCAAACGACAGGAAACAGCGATAGACAGGATACACAGGATACGACAGAAGGCAGGGCTTCGTTTCCTGGCGCCGTGTTGGATGCCGTTGCTTGTCGTTCTCTGTGCCCTCCGTGGCTCCATGTTGATGTCTTGCCTTAAGTGCAGAGGCGGCTCTGGAGTTCCTTGCTCGGCGGGGCCTGGCCGTCCCAGCGGGCGATCACCGAGTCGTCGTCCGGCTTGAGCAGGACCGAGGGGACCTCGAAGACGTCGAAGAAATCCCCTTCGGCCGCGCCGTGCGGGGTCTCCATGTCCTGGAAGACCACGCGGACGGAGCCGTTCAGCTCCCACTTGTTCAGGAAGTGCGCCACTTTCTTCTTCGCGCTCTCGCAGAGCTTGCAGTCCTGCCTGCCGTAAATCTCGATGATCATGCTGCCTCCTGAGTTCGTTGCTCGTCTCTCGTTGATCGTTTCTCGTGCCGGCTCATGAACGTAACAGGTGCATCACGAGCAACTATCAACGAGCAACGAGCAACTTGCCTCACGTCAGCGCCACGCTGTAGTTGCCGCGCTGGCGGTCCTTCAGTTCGCCCACCTTCGACTTGTTCCAGTTGTGGATTCGGCTGAAGTAGCCGACCACGCGGGTCATGCCGTAGACGCGCGTGCTCTGGCAGTGCCCGCAGACTTCCTTCAGCCCCGGGGTGGTGCGATGGCAGTCCTCGCAGACGCTGAACTCCGGGCTGATGGTGAGCTGGGCGGCCTGGGTCTGGCGAAAGGTTTTCCGGACCAGGTTCATGATGCTGGCCGGCGGCGGCCGCTCCTCGCCGACGAAGGCGTGGATGATGGCGCCGCTCTCGATGCCGCGGTGGAACTTGCTCTGGAGCTTGATCCGGGTCAGCAGGTCCACGGGCGCGTCGGCCCGCAGGTGGATGCTGTTGGTGTAGTACATCTGGTCGTTATCGATGTCGCCGGGCACGATGTCGCTCGCCTCGGGGAAGCGGCGCAGGTCCACCTTGGCCAGGCGCCGTGCGGCGCTTTCGGCGGGCGATTCTTCCAGCGCCGCCCGCATTCCGTGGCGGGCGCCGCCCTCCCTGGCGCGGAACTGCATGTGGCGTATCAGGTGCAGGCCCCGGCGGATCACCTCCATGTCCTCGTGCAGCTCCTTGCCCGTCATGAAGAGCATGCACTCGTTGAGCCCGATGAGTCCGATGATGTAGGTGGCCTTCTTCAGGTCCACGTAGGGGCGCCCGTCGGCGGCGGTCTTGCCTATCTCCCAGAGGGGCTGGCTCGGGTCGGTCATCAGCGAGGCGATGAACTTCCGCTTCTGAAGATGGGCCTGGATGGCCAGGTCAATCATCTCGTCCACTTCCCGGTAGAACGCTTCCCAGTCGCCCCTGCCGGCGCGGTAGGCCGCCTGCGGCAGGTTGATGGTGACGTTCTGGAAGCCGCAGAAGCGCATGCTCTCCGGGTGGCGGATCATGTAGTCGTCCTGGATGGTGGTGCGCAGCCGGCAGCAGGCGCTCAGGGTGACCTCGTCGCGGTCGAAGATGAAGTAGGGCACGCCGTTCTCGCTGGCCAGCAGGGAGGCGTACCGGAGTATCTCCCGCTGGGCCGGGTCCTCGAGCGTCTCGTTGCTGATGTGCAGGTCGCACTTGGGGAAGGCGAACAGGTTGCCGTACTGGTCACCGGCGCGCCAGACGTCGAGCATTGCCTTGCAGAAGCGCTGGGCGGTCTTCTCGTAGTCGCCGTATGTGCGGCCGTTGTATCGGCCGCCGGGGCCGATGGCGGGGACGTCTTTGAGGTAGCTTGGCACGCCGGTGTGGACGTTGAAGTCCAGGAACAGCGTCTGTCCGCCGCGGCTGAAGGCGTTCTGGGAGGAGCTGAAGATCAGGTGCTGGGCCTCCTGCTGCATCTCCTTGTAGGACATGTTCTCCACGTAGGGGGCATAGAAGATGTTGATGTAGCCGACGCCCAGCGCGCCGGCGTAGTATGCCTGCATGGAGGCGAGGAAGGTGTTGAGGTGGCCGGTGAGGGTGCGGGCGTGCTTGGCGGGAGCGCTCGAGGTGTCGAGGTGCTCCAGGTGCAGCCCGTACTTCTTCAGGTACTCGAGCGAATGGCTCGAGCAGTAGACCCGGGTCGGATACCCGAGGTCGTGCACGTGAATCTTGCCGAGCCTGTGGGCTTCGGCCACCTCTTCGCTGAAGAGCTCTTGCAGGGCGTACTGCTTCAGCGTGTGCTCGGCAACGGCGAGGTTGATCGCCTCCGGGTTGTTCTGGGCGATGTTGGCGTTTTCCTTGCTCTTGCTGCGGATGATCTGGTCCAGGTCGTACTTGGGCATGCCGATGACGGCCTGGCGCTTCAGGCGGGCCGTCATGCCCCTCTCGAACAGCTCGTTGTCCACCAGCTCCCTTATCAGGGAGGTGGAGATGCGGGTCATGCCGCTGTCCATGACGCGGCGCTCGACCTGGGAGGCGATCCGGCGGGCCAGCTCGTGGGCCAGGTCAGCCTCCACCTCCAGGGCGCGCGCTATCCGGCTCTTGTCCCATTCGTAGAGTTCGGTCTGGCTCTCGGCGTTGACCATCAGGGCGATGTCGGTGGAGCTGTCGCGCCGCCGGACGGCCTTGCGCACCTGGAGGGACTGGCGGACGCGCGTGCGGCGGTCGCGGTAGAGGATGTAGGCCTTGGCCGTGCGGGCGTGGCCGGTCTCGATGAGGACCTTCTCGACGGTGTCCTGGATCTCTTCGATGGCCGGAGGCCTGTCGTCGAAGTTCCGCTCCAGGAACATGATCACCATGGCGGCCAACTCCTCGGCCAGCACCCGGTCGTCGCCGCCGACGGCCCGGGCGGCCTTGAAGACGGCGTCGGCGATCTTGGTCCCGTCGAACGGCACCAGCTGGCCGTCGCGCTTCCTGACCTCTGTGATGGTGCTCTTCTGATTACGTTGCTCAGCAGCCCCCGCTTCAACCGCCATCCTTACGCCTCCTCGATGTTTCCGAACCCAATCATCCCTGTGCAGTTGCCCCCCCCTTGCACCGCCGGGGCATCAGCGGGACCTGGCTTTGCTCCCGAGGCGGGCCCGCGCCCGCAGCATGGTGTCCGCCTCTTCGACGAAGTCCGTCACGTCGGTGAACTCGCGATAGACCGAGGCGAACCGGATGTAGGCGACCTGGTCGAGCCCTCGCAGCTTCACCATCACCAGCTCGCCGATGGCGCGCGAAGGGACCTCGCCCTCGTACTCCTGGTGCAGCGTGCGCTCGACCTGCTCCGCCAGCTCCGTGATGCGGTCCGCCGGGATGGGGCGCTTGTAGCAGGCCTTGTTCAGCCCGGCCATCAGCTTCTGGTGGGAGAAGTCTTCCCGCTTGCCATCCTTCTTGACCACCCTCAGCACGCTCTCCTCGATGCGCTCGTAGGTGGTGTAGCGCCGCCCGCAGCGGTTGCACTCGCGCCGCCGCTTCACGTACGTGCCGTCTGTGCCGGGGCGGGAATTGACGACCCGGTCGTCGTCTTCCTTGCAATAGGGACACTGCATCGCAGCAACTCCTCAGCCGACCGAACCCCCCTAAGCCCCGGCAGCGCACGGCCTTACGCCCGCCCACAGGTGCACCGCGCTCTGTGCTACATGTTGACTGGCCGGGTATGTTAGCACACCAGATATAGTGAGTCAAGGCCATTTGGAGAGTTCCGGGAGATTTCTCGGGAAACGCTCAATCTGGCAAATGTTGGCCTGCTGCCAGACCTTTGTATAAGCCGTTCAACTGTTGGGGTTTAGCGGCATCTGCCGTCCAGCAGGGGCTCCGTATGCGCGCCGTGCAGGCATGCGAGAAAAAAGCGCTGCGCGATGCGTTTACATCTGCGAAAAGTGCTGGGCCGCAGCGGGTAGCACGCCGCCGCCGAAGCGTGGTACCGAATCGGCCGCACGTTCCCGGCCGCCGGCCCGGACGGCCCCGCCGGCAGGAGCCCCGTGGGCGGTTGATTTCGCGCAACGCCGGCGCGAGAATGTCCACTGGCCGGCTGCGCCGGCATACCAGACCTCAAAAGGAGAATCGCAAGCGATGGGCGCCGAGAACGAAGGACCCAAGGACCAGGCCAGGGAGCGGGCCGGCGGCTACGCCTCCCTGTTCCCATATAGGGACAATCTGCCCGGCGTGGTGGAGGCCATGCTGAGCAAGTTGGACAGCCGGGACACCGTCCGGCACGTCTGCCAGTACCCCCTTCCGGGCGAGGAGACCGTGGTGCGGACGCTGGACCTGCTTGCCGAGGTGCTCTTCCCGGGCTACTTCGGCAAGAAGGCCCTCGACCAGGCCAACCTGCCGTTCCACATCGGCGAGACCATCAGCCTGGCCTACGACCTGCTGGTGCAGGAGATAACGCGCTGCGTGATGCACGAGCGCCACTGCGCGGGGCAGATGGACCGACGGGAGTGCGAGGAGGAGGGCCATCGGCAGGCGTTCCGCGTGCTGGAGAGGCTGCCGGACGTGCTCGGGCTGCTGGACGGGGACGTGCGCGCCGCCTACCAGGGCGACCCCGCCGCCACCGGCTACGACGAGGTGATCTTCTGCTATCCGGGCTTTCGCGCCGTGCTCATCTACCGCATAGCGCACGAGATCCATCGGCTCGGCATTCCCTGGCTGCCGCGCATGATGACCGAGTACGCCCACCGCATCACCGGCATAGACATCCACCCCGGGGCGACCATCGGGCGCCATTTCTTCATGGACCATGGCACGGGCGTGGTCATCGGCGAGACGAGCGAGATCGGCGACAACGTGCGCATGTACCAGGGCGTGACCCTGGGCGGCTACCACTTCAAGACCGACGGGAACGGCGGCCTGCTGCGCGGCTACAAGCGCCATCCCACCATCGAGGACGACGTTATCATCTACTCCAACGCCAGCGTCCTGGGGCCCATCACGGTCGGCAAGGGGGCCGTCATCGGCGCCAACGTCATCCTGACCCACCCGGTCGAACCGGGCGCGGTGATCACCATCGAAACGCCCCGCCACCGCATCAGCCAGCGTGGCGGCGGCGCGGGCGCCGACTGAGGTTGGCAATCGCGAGGGTCAGGACATCAACGGGGGTGCACAGGATGCCCCGACACTGGACGACGGCCGGGATTGAACGGGGCGCCCAATCGGTCGTTCAGACGCGCTCGGTGACGCGCAGTATCTGGCCGTAGTAGAGGCGGTGGAAGTCGCCTTTAGCGTAGGCGTCCGAGCGTATCTGCGCATCAATGGCGGCGTCCACCACGTCGTTGCGGTGGATGACGGTGCACTCGTAATGGCGCACGCACTGCTCGATGAGCGGCGCCGCCACCGTCTCGGCCTCCACGGGGGTCAGGCCCCTTTCGGCGAACTTGTCCGCGTCCCGCCCGCTGGCCGTGCCGCAGTAGAGGCAGGTCTCGTGCATGTCGTCCCCAGGAACGGCGACGACGAACTGGCCGGCGGCCTCGATGTTCCCGAAGGTGAACCGCGAGGGCCGCACCAGCACGATGAAGACCGGCCTGGCCCAGATGGTCCCCACGCAGCCCCAGCCGATGGTCATCACGTTCGGCCGCCCTTCGGCGCTGATGGTCGTCAGCAGCAGCCCATGCTTCGCCATCATTCCCAGCGTCCGGGCCAGGTTGTCCGTAAAGCCTATCTCCCGGCTCTCCATGGTCTCCTCCTTCGTCGTTATTCGGCCGGTGCCGGGCGCGCTTCGGGCTTGGCGGCGCCTACGCCGGCGGTCAGAGTCAGTTTCATCAGGTCCTCCACGCTCAGTCCTTCGATCTCCTGGACGGCCTCGCGCGGCACGAAGACGGTGTAGCCGCCTATCTGGTAGCTCATCGGCAGGTAGACGGCGACCCTGTCCTGGGTGCCCGGCAGGAACTTCTCGGGCTGCTCCTGTGTGATCAGACCCAGCAGCATCACCTTGCCGTCCGGCGACTTGACCAGGGCCGGCCGCCCGCGGTCCTCCTCCTTGGCCCCGCCCAGGAACTGGAGCAGGTCGCGGATGGCCGAGTAGAGGCTCTTGACCAGCGGGATCCTGTCAACGATCCTCTCGCCCATGCCTATGAGCCAGCCGAACAGCCAGCTCGTGGCCAGCAGGCCCACCATGTAGATGGCGGCTACGGCCACCACAACGCCGATGCCGGGGAACGCATCGGCCCAGACCGGCGGCAGCCCGCGCCGCACCAGGGCGTCGAGCCCGGCCAGCACCTTGTACACCACGTAGAGCGTGATCAGGACCGGCGCGACCACCACGAAACCGTTCAGAAGGATTGCACCGTGTTTCTTCATGCTCATCGTCCGACCTGCCTCCTCTTTGGGGACGCCTTTCACGGGGCCCTCACGCAGAGCGGCCACCGCGCGGCACCATTATAGGCAGGCTTGCATCGCGGGCACCAGGAAAGGGGGCGCTTCCGCTGAGGCCGCCCGGGCAGGGGAGGGCGAGCGGGGGGACGAGAACGAGCGGGAGAGCGAGAGCGAGCACGAGCGGGAGAACGAGCAGCAGGCCGTCCCGGGCGGCGCCTGTCGCAGCGTCAGCCTTCTCCGGCACGTGCTGTGCTTCGGGCAGTTCCAGTCGCCAGTGTCGCGAGCCCGACGGCAGCGCCGGCCCTGCGACGGGGGAGGGCGCTGGCGAGGGGGCTCCCGCGGGTTACCTGCGGCGGGGCAAGGGCACGCGCGTTTTCCCCCTTGACAAAGCGCAGCGTGTCGGTTACACTTGCATTTGAGAATGAGTTTCAATAGCAACAAGTCAGCCATCGGACGCTCTCCTGCCAGCGTGGTCGAGGCCCGCGATAGGTTTCGGTCGCACCTGGCCCGGCGGGGCCTTCGGTATACGGCCCAGAGGCGCCTCGTCACCGACGCAACTCTGCGCAGGGAAGGGCATTACGATGCGGACGACCTGTACGAGGGCCTGCGGGCCGCCGGCAGCGAGGTTTCGCGCGCCACCGTCTATCGCACGCTGGGCCTGTTGCGGGACAGCGGGCTCATCAAGGAGGTCCTCCAGTGCCGCGGAAGGGCCAGCTACGAGGCCGTCTACGGCCTCGAACACCACGACCACATGCTGTGCGTCGAATGCGGCAAGGTGATCGAGTTCCGCGACGACAGGATTGAGGAGCTGCAGCGGCGCATCTGCCGCCGGCACGGATTCAGGGCTCTGGAACATCGCATGGGCATCCGCGGCATTTGCAAACAGTGTGCCGCAGCGCAAAAGGAGAGCGGCGACTAAATGCGAACCAACCTGGCGGATCTGCCAGCGGGAAAGACTGCCGTGGTGGTGGGCCTGCACGGCGGTTACGGCGCGATGCGGAAACTGGACGCGATGGGGGTTCGGCCAGGCAAGAAGGCCCTCAAGTTGAGTTCCCAGTTCATGGGCGGCCCAGTCACCGTGCTGATTGACGGCCGCCAGGTGGCCATGGGCCGCGGCATTGCCAGAAGAGTCCTGGTTGACACAACGGATTGACCACCATGCCCCGCTCCAACTCTCCAGAAGGTGAAGCCAAGGGCGCCGTGTTTCGGGTCCTGCTGATGGGTAATCCGAACGTGGGCAAAAGCGCAGTCTTCTCGCGCTTGACCGGTGCTCATGTCATCGCCTCGAACTATCCCGGCACAACGGTTTCGTTCAGCGAAGGGCTTATGGAGCTGGACGGACAGCAGTGCACGCTCATTGACGTTCCCGGCACTTACACACTCGAACCACTCAGCCCGGCCGAGCAAGTGGCTGTGGACATGCTCGAAGAGGGCGACGTGGTCGTCAACGTGGTGGACGCAACGAACCTGGAACGCAACCTGAACCTGACCGTGCAACTGCTGAAACGCAAAGTACCGATGGTGGTGGCCCTTAACATGTGGGACGAGACGCTCGAGCACGGCATCAACATCGCCGTAGAGGGCTTGCAGGAAAGGCTCGGCGTGCCCGTCGTGCCCACGTGTGCCATCAGCGGCGAAGGCATGAAGGACCTGCAGCAAAGCCTCAAGCGCGCCCGCCCCGGCGTCCTCACCTACGAGGAAGACGAGAGGTGGCACCTGATCGGCGACATCATCGAGCAAGTCCAGCAGGTTGATCACCGTCATCCAACCATCGGCCAGCGGCTCAGTCACGCGACCGTCCACCCGGTCATCGGGCCGCTGCTGGCACTGGTCATGCTGACCGTCTCGTTCGGGGTGGTCCGCTTCGTCGGCGAGGGGCTGATCGGCCACGTTGCCGAGCCGCTGTGCAATTGGCTGTGGCTGCCGGTGATGCAGGGGCTTTCGGACCTGCTGGGCTCATCCGGGTTCATCCACGACCTGCTGGTAGGGCAGCTTGTGGACGGGCAGGTCAGCTTCGGCGAGTCGTTCGGCGTGTTGACCACGGGCCTTTACATCCCGGTTGCCGCGGTGCTGCCCTACGTGTTCGCCTTCTATCTGGTGGTGGGAGTTCTCGAAGACAGCGGCTACCTGCCGCGGTTGGGCGTTCTGGTGGACAACGTGATGCACCGGCTCGGCCTGCACGGGCTATCCATCGTGCCCATGATGCTGGGCCTGGGCTGCAACGTGCCGGGAGCGCTGGCCTTGCGAGTCCTGGAAACGCGCAAGGAACGGTTCATCGGGGCAACGCTGCTGGCCATTTGCGTGCCTTGCATGGCGCAGCTTGCCATGATAGCCGGGCTGCTGCGCGAGCACGTCGTGGAGGGCTTTCTGGCGGTCTTCGGCACGCTGTTCCTCCTGTGGATCTGTCTGGGAGTAGCGATGAACAGGTTCACAAGGGGCGCGACGCCGGAGATAGTGCTGGACATACCGCCCTACCGTCTCCCCTACTGGCGGGCCCTGCTGCAGAAGCTCTCGATGCGCATGAAGCGCTTTCTGAGGGAGGCCGTGCCCTACGTGCTGCTGGGAGTCCTGGTGGTTAACCTCCTCTACACGTTCGGAGTGATAGGCTTCTTCGGCAAGCTGTTCACACCGGTGATTACCAGACTGCTCGGGCTGCCGCCCGAGGCGGTCGGAGCGCTGCTGGTCGGGTTCCTGCGCAAGGACGTCGCGGTCGGCATGCTGGCACCCCTGGGGCTGAGTCTGAGGCAACTCGTTGTGGCCAGCGTGGTCCTGACGGCCTACTTCCCCTGCGCTGCCACCTTTGTCATCCTGTTCCGCGACCTCGGCCTCAGGGACATGGTCAAGTCGTCTATCATCAGGGTAGTGGTTGCGTTTTCCGTTGGCGGGCTTTTGAACTTCATGATGACGGGCCTTGGCCTGTAGGCGAGCGCCCCGCGCACGAGGACCCCGACGGAGAGCCTGGAGCTCTACGACGTGCCCGAAGAGGCCGTTCCGGCCATCGGGACCCCCGTCCAAATCCCGGTCGCTATGGGGTACTTTGTCGACCGGCAAGGGATGGCGCGCTACGGCCTGCACGTGGCATCCGTGAACAGCGACTTCTGAGCACTGGACAAGAGGCGGGGGGAACGCCTATAATCCAGTTATCGCTGCTTTGTCAACTCTCAAGGAGGGTGAGGAGCCGGATGTAGCTCAGGCTCTTGCTACTCTGCGAAGTAGCTCGCTACGTGGCACGAGCCAGCGTGAGGAGCCGCTGCGCGACGCGTGCTCCAGTGCGAACTAGATGCAAAGCCAGACAAGTGAAAGATGC
>JAUVVP010000189.1 GCA_030604585.1 Planctomycetota bacterium
CGGCGTTGGTCTTGGCGCCCTCGTAGACGGCTCTCGTACCGTTCTCGAAGTGCATCATCACCAGAGCCTGCGAGTCGCCGGCGTACTGGCCCCACTCAGGATTCCACGTCTGGGCGTAGATGGTATCGCACCTGGCGCCGGCCAGGTCCGCCAGGATGTCGAGGTGGTGCACCGCTCCCTCGACCATCTGCGGGTCGGGCATCCGGTGGCGGAACTCTCCCCAACTGCCGAACCTGCGGCACTCGCAGATACAGCGGAAGACCAGGTAATCCAGCGCGCCATGGCGACCCGAGCGCAGTTCCTCGCGCAGCGTGGTCTTGTCCTGGTCGAAGCGATGGCTCATGGTCACGCCCATCTTCCTGCCTGCCCGCCGGACCTTACCGGCAATGCGCACGGACGCTTCCAGCGAGTCGGCAATCGGCTTCTCGGACAGGACGTGCATGTCGTGGGCCAGGGCGGCGTCCACCACCTGTTCGTGGCGGGCCGGCGGCACGACGACGGTACAGAAATCCGCCGGGTTCTCATCGAACGCTGCGCCGATGTCGGTGTAGCAACGCTCGGACGGCAGGCCGAGGAACTCCCGGGCGTTGCTGAGCACTTCGCGGTTGATGTCAACCGCCGCAACGACTTCGACCAGGCCCTCCTCGACGTTCGGCGGCAGAAACCTCTCGCACCACCATCTGCCGAAGCCGCCCGTGCCGACCTGGATCATTCGTAGGGCCATTGTGGATCCTCTTGCGCCCTCCTGTGCGCCCGCGCCGCCCAGCGCAGGGTACGCCCGCCGAGCCGCCCTGTCAAGGACTCGGGGCCCTTCTCGGTTTCGTCGTCGGTCGCTCGTTGACCAGTGCGAGAGCGCGCGGTAAGCTGGCGCTCCCGAAATGGGGCTGCCCGATCTCCTACCCCACTGGTATTGCAGGAGGCCTTGCCGATGGCCGAACAGGAAGCGTTGCTGCCGGACGGAACGCCCTTCGAGTTCTGGGATGACGCGACGCAGTACGAGCGGGTCCATCACGTCGCGCGCAACCATCCGGATTCCTCCGACGAGAACCCGGGCACCGAAGGTAAACCGTTCGCCACGATCAATAAGGCAGCGGCAGTCTTGCAGGCGGGCGAGAAGGTCATCGTGCACGAGGGCATCTACCGGGAGTGCGTCCGCCCGGCGCGCGGCGGCGAGGGCCCCGAGCGGATGATCGCCTACGAAGCGGCGCCCGGCGAAGAGGTCGTCGTAAGGGGATCGGAGGTTTGGCAACCGGAGTTCCGTGCGAGCGAAGGCTGGCGGACCCGGCGCGCCGGCAGCGCGCCTGCCATCTGGATGGCCGACCTGCCGGCCGATTGGTTCGCGGGCTACAACCCGTTCGTGGCGAACAACATGTCGGCGGAGTTTCGCACGTTCGGCCCTCAGTGGACGCCGGAGCAAACTCACCGCTTCCAGCTCAGGCGTGGGATGATCTTCGCCGACGGACGGCCGCTCCGCCAGGTGTTCTGGTACAGGGACCTGACACAGACGGACGGCGCCTTCTGGGTCGAGGACTCGGGCCTGCGGATCCATCTGCGCCTGTGGGACGACGCTGACCCGAACGGTGCAACGTTCGAGGTCACTGCGCGCGAGCAGGTCTTCGCCCCCAGCGACTATCACCTCGGCTACATCCGCCTGAGCGGCTTCACCTTCGAGCACGCGGCCGACGGCGTGCCGATCCCGCAGCGGGCCATGGTCAGCGCCATGCGCGGCCACCACTGGATAATCGAAGACAACCGGATTCGCCGGGCCAACGCCATCGGCCTGGACGTGGGCGCCCAGAGCTGGCACGCCGACCGCGACCGCTGCCTGGGGGGCAGCATCGTCCGCCGCAATCACATCTCCGACTGCGGCGTCAGCGGCATCCAGGGCTGTGCAGGTGTGGACAACACGCTGATCGAAGACAACGTTATCGAGCGAATCGGGGGTCTGGTCCCCGAGCAACTGTTCGAGTGCGCCGGGCTGAAGTTCCACGAGTGCAACGGCGCCCTGTTCCGCCGCAACGTCTTCCGCCACATACGGGATGCGTGCGCGTTGTGGCTCGACGTGCTGAACAGGAACTGCCGCATCACGGGCAACGTCTTCGCCGATGTCGGAACGCGCTGCGCCGCCGTCTACATCGAGTGCAGCCACCACCTGACCCTGATAGACGATAACGTCATCTGGGACGTTCGCAGCACGCTGGAGGACAAAGGCGCGCCCGGCTCGAGTGCCATCGGCGGCCTGGGCATCTACGGCGATTCCGGGGACAACCTGGTGGTGGCCCATAACTTCATCGGCAAAGTGCCCGACAACTACGCCGTCAGTTTCAACCTGATGCAGGCCGGCCGCATCATAGCAGGCCGTGTGGGACTCGGCAGACGGCACAAGGTGCTCAACAACGTCTTCTCCCGCTGCCCGAAGCGCATCCTGTTCGGCCGGGCGGACGAGGTCGTTTCGGACGGCAACCTGTTTGATGAAACCGACGATCGCGTCTCCCTCTGCATCCGCTACCCGGACCCGGAGGCGCTCGTGGACCTGGCCGCCTGGCAGGAATACTACGGCCTGGACAAGAACTCCGCGCAGGCCCCCATCGAGGCCGACTTCGACCCCGATGCGCTCGAACTCACCTGGAAGGCAGACGGCGAGGCCCCGGCCTGCCGGCCCGTCGAGGCCCTGCACGAGGAAGCGCCCCGCTCCGCCCCCGGTCCGTTGACCCAAATGTTTCACCGCGCAGCGCGCCGAAAGCCCTGAGGAGAAAGGGGTCCGCCCCCTTTTCCGACTCACAGCACGGTCAGACGGGCCCTACCACGTCACACGGTACCGGCCCGCTCCCTTCATGCCGAGTGTGAGGGAAAGGCGGCCTTTGTCGAGCGCAAACTCGACTGGGCCCAGCTCTTCGCGAGTGCCGGCGGCGAGGGCGCGGACCTGGAGGCGGGACAGGTTGGCGTCCGGCGCGATCATAGGCGCTCGTGGAGAGGTCTGCAACACGGTCTCTTGCACACGTCGTCACGGCTGTGGGTAACGCTCGGGCGAGGGACCGTCGTCTCGTGCGGCACTTGCGGAAGGGACGCGACCGGCGCTATAAGTGCGGACAGAGGGTACGGACGGCCGGTTGCCCTGCCTGAGGATGGCAACATGAAGATAACGAAGCTGGAGACGTTCTTTGTCAGGCCCAGGTGGGTGTTCCTGAAGATGCACACCGACGAAGGGATCACCGGCTGGGGCGAACCCATCGTCGAAGGCTGGTCGCACACGGTGGCCGCCGCAGTGCAGGAGATGGGGCGATACCTACTGGGCCAGGACCCGCGCCGCATCGAGCATCACTGGCAGGCCCTCTACCGCGGCGCGTTCTATCGCGGCGGCCCGGTGCTGACCAGCGCCCTGAGCGGCATCGAGCAGGCCATGTGGGACATCACCGGCAAGTGGCTCGACGTGCCTGTGTATCAACTGCTCGGCGGCGCCGTGCGGGACAGGGTCCGCGTCTACGCACACGTAGGCGGCACGGGCGTGGACGAGTACATCAGTTCGGCGCATGGAGCCGTAGAGCGCGGCTTCACGGCGATCAAGACCTCGCCTTTCGGCGCAGTGCGTTTCATCGAGGACAGCGACTTCGTGGAGCGGACGGTCGCCCGCATCGCCGCCCTGCGGGATGCAGTCGGCCGGACTGTGGACATCGGCATAGACTTCCACGGGCGAGTGAGCCCCGCGATGGCCATCCGACTGATCCGGGCGCTGGAGCTCAGCCATCCGATGTTCGTCGAGGAGCCGTGTCTCCCGGAGAACGTGGACGCGATGGCCGAGATCGCCCGCAGCACCACCGTGCCCATCGCAACGGGCGAACGGGTCTTCACAAAGTGGGGCTTCCGCGAGATACTCGAGAAGCGCGCGGCCGCCGTCCTCCAGCCGGACCTCTCCCACGCGGGCGGCATCTTCGAGGTGAGGAAGATCGCGGCCATGGCCGAGTCCTATTACGTCGCCCTGGCGCCCCACTGTCCGTTGGGTCCCATCTCCCTGGCCGCCTGCCTCCAGTTGGATGCCTGCATTCCGAACTTCCTCTGCCAGGAGCAGGTCTGCCTGGGCGAGGGCTATCTCAAGCAGCCCTTCGTCGTCTCAGAGGGCCACATAGACGTGCCGACCGGGCCGGGCCTGGGCATCGAAGTGGACGAGGACGCACTGTCCGACCAGCTCTACGACGGCAACTGGGAGAACCCCCGGCTCCGGCATGAAGACGGCTCGGTGGCGGACTGGTGAATACAGGAGTGGCCTGCACTGCTGCAAGCGGGCAGGTCTGAGGGCGGGGACGCAGAGGACGAGAAGCGAGAGGACGTGTGCCGGCTTGTCGCGGGCCGTCAGGCCCTGGCTTTGGCCACTGCCGCGACGCATTGGCTCGCGGTTTCGGCCGTCCGGTCCCAGGTGAGCCGAGGACAGCACTGTCCCTGCTGGCCTCAACCATGCAGCACCCCGCGTCCTGGCGGCGGTGTCAGACGTGGTGGATACTCTTCACTGAGGCGATGGCCAAGCGATGCCGGGAGGTAGCCCTCTCCTCCTTGAGCTCCCTCAGGGCCGGCCCCTCATAGCCTCGTCAATGGCTGCGACCGCGTTCTCGAGCGGAACGTCCGCCTGGACGATGATGCCGGGTTCCAGAACGTAGCCGCCGCCTTCACCGAGCTGCCGCTTCAGCCTCCGCACCTCCTGCCGGACCTCGTCAGCCGTTCCGCTCGGCAGGAGGTCCTGGGTCCGCAAGCCACCCCAGAGCGTCACGTGCCGTCCGAACTCCCTCTTCAGCCTGCAGACGTCCATGGCCTCCGGCTGGATCGGATGCAGGAAGTCGAGGCCGATGTCGATCATGTCCCCGATCACCTCGTAGACGTTCCCGCATGTGTGGTGGAACACGGCGCGTCCGTTGGTCTTGGCGGCGGAGTAGATCTCTGTCAGCGGGGGCCTGACCAGCCTTCGCCAGTCTCCGGGCGAGATCAGCAGTGACTGCTGGGTCCCGTAGTCGTCGCTTACGGCAATCGCATCGAAGTCGAACGCCTCGAAGAGCAGATGCATGGTCTGCAGGATGTAGTCGGCAATCCCCCTCAGCAACTCCTCGACGAAGCCCCTGTTGAGGACCACGTCCCGCAGCAGAGCCTCCATGCCCCGCATGAAGGTGGCCCTCTCCCAGAGGTCGCCCACCCACAGGACCGTGTAGTGATCCCCGTTCTCGTCGCACCAGTCCGCCAGATCCTCGAAGCGGCAGCACGCCAGAGGGTCGGGGAAGGTGTAGCCGGAGAGGTCCGGCTCCGCAAGACACGGACGAATCGGACTCCCACGGTCGATGTCGTTGGCGGTCCACAGGACGCCGAACTCGTCGGTCACGGTCGGGCCGAACTCCGACGGGTCTGCGTAGAGCGGCTTGATCGAC
>JAUVVP010000193.1 GCA_030604585.1 Planctomycetota bacterium
GGCCCAGTGCCGAGAGGCAGACCATCGCCACCGACCCCACTAGGAAGCCCAGCACTACGGCCTGAATGCCGAGCAGCCTGACGGTGGCCACAAAGAAGGCCACCCAGAGGAGCTTCTGGAGCGCCTCGGCGGCCGAAGGGTAGCTGAAGACCTTGTAGCTGTTCAGGATGGCGCGCAGCAGCAGGAAGATGACCATCAGCGCTACGCCGGGCAGCAGCCAATGGAGCAGCCTGACCCCCAGGGCTCTCGCTTCGCCGTCGAAGCCCCGCACAAGCGTCTCGGTGACCGGTCGTGCGAAGGCATAGGCCGCGACCAGCATCAGGCCGCAGCCCAGCAGCAGGAGCATCAGCACCGTGCCGGCGAACTGTGAGGCGGCGCGCTCGCCCCGCTCGTTCCTCTCCTGGATGAAAACGGGTATGAACGCCGGCACGAGCACCGCCAGGGCAGGGGCGAAGATCAGCCCATAGACGACCGCCTGCGTGGCGAAGAAGTAGGCGTCCGAGACCGCGCCCGAACCGAACCGCCGCACCACCATGGCCGTGACGATGTAGCCGCCGAACTTCCAGAAGACCCAGAAGAAGAGCACCACGAAGGCGGCGCGGATGATACGGTAGCCTATGCCGGAGGCGGCTCGATCTGCAGGGCCGGCTGCGGGCAGGTCGGACATGAGCGGGTCCGGTCCAGTAGGGCGAGAGGACGGAGCAGTCTTCCGAACTTCGGGCGCATTATACGCCCCGGCCGGTCTGCGTTGCAGCGGAAAGCCGGGCCTGCTAAGGGGCTATTGCAGAACCCCGTTCGTGACGAGGACGAGCGAGAAGCCCGAGGGCAAGGCGGCAGGCGCAAAACGCCGGAAGCGTGGCTGAAGCCACGTTGAGGAAGTTTTGCGCCGACAACACAGCCCTCGGGCTTCGCAGCCGCCCGCAGTAGATCCGGGTTCTGCAATAGCCCCTAAAGGCGGTTGCGCTGAATTGCACTTGACATGCCCGGCGGAAACGTGTACTTTGTATGTGTTCATTTCATGGGGCATTCAACCTACGGTGGTTCCTGTCCCGTTGCGGACTGGGCCGCTCCCTGAGCAGTCCGAAGGTCCATTCGGCCTCGCTGGCAGCGCTCCCTTGTGGCTGTTGTCGTCTACGTTGAGTGGCCAGGCGAAAGGATGACTCGCCACTCAATCCCGATCCGGCCCGCATTGCCTGGCCTTACTCGCGCACCTCCGGGCAGCCGCCGCAGGATGTCGGCGTATGTTTGACACGATGTGTCCGCAGGACAATTCCCGTTGGCGAGGTTGCGCCCGGCGGCCCTTCGTGGCCGGCTGCGCGGCAGCCGTTGTGCAAGCGCTCCTTCGCGAAGCTGTAGCCCTTGAGTCGGCCCGGCCAGATGCCCGGAACGCTCTTCGTAATTGACGCCTTCGCGCACATCTATCAGTTCTTCTATGCCATTAAGGGGCTTACCGGCCCGGACGGAGAGCCCGTCAATGCCGTCTATGGCTTCGCGCGCATGCTTGAAGACCTGCGCCGCAAATACCAACCCGATTACCTGGCGGTCGCCTTCGACGAGCCGGGGGAACTGGTCCGCCACCAGGTCTATGAGCAGTACAAGGCCAACCGGTCGCCCATGCCGGAAGCCCTGGAGCGCCAGATACCCATCATCCACGAACTGCTCCAGGTGCAGGGCATACCGCAGCTCTCCTCGACGGGATACGAGGCCGACGACGTGCTCGGCGCCGTCGCAAAACACGCCGCCGAAAAAGGGATTGACACCGTGATCGTCACCACCGACAAGGACGCCGAGCAGCTCATAGACGAGCACACCAGCGTCCTGCACGTCCACAAGGACAGGGAGGTGCTGCTCGATCCGGCCGCGCTGAAGGAAAGCAAGGGCATCGAGCCCTGGCAGGTGGTGGCGATGATGGCGCTGGCCGGCGACACCACCGACAACGTGCCGGGCGTGCCCGGCATCGGACCGAAGACCGCCCTGAAGCTCATCCAGCAGTTCGGCAGCGTCGAGAACCTCTACGCCAACCTGGACCAGGTCAAGAGCGAGAAGATGCGCCGGAAGCTGGCCGAGCACCGCCGCGACGTCGAGCTGACCGACCAGCTCGTCAGGCTGGAGTGCGACATCCCGCTGGAGCTGGACCTGGAGGAATGCCGCGTCGGCGGGGCCGACCCGTCGGCAGTGAACTCCTTCTACAAGGCGCTCGGCTTCCGCTCATTGCAGTACGGGGAGGCGCCGCAGCCGCCCGCCGAGAACACGCAGATGTCCCTTTTCCCCGGCCAGGCGGAAGCCGTCGTCGAGTTGGACACGCTTCAGTCCGTGCACAAGGACTACCGGGCGGTCACCAGCCCCCCGGAGCTGGAGGAACTGGTGGCCGTGCTGCGCCGCAAGGACGCGGTCTCGGTGGACCTGGAAACGACCAGCCTCCACCCGCGGGACGCCCGGATAGTCGGCTTCGCATTCAGTTGGGCGCCGCATCAGGGCGTCTACGTGGCCACGCGCGGCCCGAAAGGCGCCCGGGTCTGCCCGCCGGAGGAGGCGGTGCGGCTGCTCAAACCCCTGCTGGAGGCCGAGAGACCGCGCAAGCTGGGCCAGAACCTCAAGTATGACATCGCCGTGCTGAAGAACTACGGGATCGCGCTGAAGGGCCTCGCCTGCGACTCCATGGTCGCCTCCTACCTGCTGAGCCCCGCCAGCCGAAGCCACGGCCTGGACGCCCTTGCCCGCCGCTACCTGAACTACCAGCCGATCAAGATCACCGAACTGATAGGCGAGCGCGGCAAGCAGACCACGATGGACAGGGTGCCGATTGCCAAAGTGACCCCCTACGCCTGCGAGGACGCGGACGTGGCGCTCCAGCTCTGCCAGAGGCTGACGGAGGACCTGGAGGAAGAGGACCTCGGGGAGCTGTTCGAGCGCCTGGAACTGCCCCTGGTGGACGTGCTGGCGGAGATGGAATGGGTGGGCGTAAGGGTGGACGGGGACCAGTTGGCCGCAATAAGCACGGAATTTGCAGAGAAGCTGCAAGAGCTGGAACAAGACATATTCCGCGAGGCGGGCCGCCAGTTCAACGTCAACTCGCCTCAGCAGCTCAGCAGGGTCTTGTTCGAGGAGATGGGGCTGCCCGCCCCTCTGGGCGGGCGACGCACAACGGGGTACTCGACGGCCAGCAACGTCCTGGCCGGTCTCAAAAAGGATCACCCCATTGCCGACCACCTGCTGAAGCACAGGGAACTGAGCAAGCTGAGGTCCACCTACGCCGACGCCCTGCTCGAGATGGTCAACCCCGGGAGCGGCCGCATCCACACCTCCTTCAACCAGACCGTGACGGCCACCGGCCGACTATCCAGCAGCGACCCGAACCTTCAGAACATCCCGGTGCGCACGCCGCTGGGCCGGCGCATACGGCGGGCCTTCGTGGCGGGCGCCGACGACATGTCGCTGCTGAGCGCCGATTACTCACAGGTGGAACTGCGGGTGATGGCGCACTGCTCGGGCGATCCCGCCCTGCGACGCGCCTTCGAAGAGGACCGCGACATCCACCGATTCGTCGCCGCGCAGGTCAACGGCGTGCCGGAGGAGGAAGTGACCGACCTGATGCGACAGCGCGCCAAGACCGTTAACTTCGGCATCATCTACGGGCTGAGCCCCTACGGACTGAGCAAGCAGATCGGCGTGTCGGTCGAAGAGGCCGAGCGCTTCATCCGCGGCTACTTCGAGCGCTACCCCAAGGTGAAACAGTTCATCGGCCAGACCATAGACCGCGCCCGCCGCGACGGATACGTCAGGACGCTGGCGGGGCGCCGGCGAAGGCTCGAAGGCATCAACGCCTCCGGGGCGACGCGCAGCGCCGCCGAGCGCATCGCCGTCAACACCGTCATCCAGGGCTCCGCCGCCGACCTGATCAAGCTGGCCATGATAGAGATACACCGCGGCCTGCCGGCCGTAAGCGAACGGGCCCGCATGCTGATGCAGATCCACGACGAGCTGGTCTTCGAGGCGCCGGACCCCGAGCTGGAGGCCGTCGGGCAGTTCATCGTTGAGAAGATGAGCGGCGCACTGGAACTGGACGTGCCGCTGAAGGTGCACACGGCCGTGGGCAAGAACTGGGCGGACGCAAAGTGAAGCCGTCCGGCCACAGCGCGACCGGGCCCCCCGTGGTGGGCATCGTCGGGGGCCTGGCAAGCGGCAAGAGCACCGTGGCCAGGCTGCTGGCCCGGCGGGGTGCCCGCGTCGTGGACGCCGACCAGATCGGCCATCAAGTCCTCGAGCTGGCCGCCGTCAAGGAGGCCCTCAGGGATGCCTTTGGCGAGGGCATATTCGATGCGGCGGGTCGGGTCGTGCACGCACGGCTGGCCGAAGTGGCCTTCGGCCGTCCGGGGCAGGTGGAAAGGCTGAACGAGATCGTCCATCCGCCCATCATAGAAGAGATCCGGGTGCAGGTCGAGGAGTGCAAGAAGCAAGAAGGCGTCCCCCTGGTAGTGCTGGACGCCGCCCTGCTGATGGAGACGAACCTGGACGAAGAGCTGTGCGAGGCGGCTCTGTTCGTGGACGCCTCGGGGCCGGAAAGGCTGAAGCGGGCCGCCGCGCAGCGAGGAATAAGCGCCGATCAGTTCGCCAGGCGGGAGCAGGCGCAGCTCCCCGAGGAGGCCAAGAGGCGACGGGCCGACTACGTGGTGACGAACACCGGCTCGCTGGAGGAACTCGAAAGGCAACTCGAAGGGCTCTGGCCTGAGTTGTGCCGGGGCAGCTTGCAGCCGTAGAAGTGAGGGCCGCGTTCGCGGCGCCATAAGGTCAAGACAGTCAAGGCAGCAACCGTAGGAGGTGAAAGTGGCAAACTCAAGGAAGCCAAGGAACCGCTCCGAGCACCGGGGCGCCGTGGCCGCCGCCGAGGGGGAGTTCAACATCGTTGAACTGCAAAGAATGACCGTCAAGCAGCTTCAGGAGGCGGCCAAGGAAGAGGGCCTGGAGCACATCAGCGGCCTGAAGAAACAGCAGCTGATATTCGAGATGCTCAAAAGGCGCGTGCGCAAGAGCGGGGCAATGTACGGGGAAGGTGTGCTGGAGGTGCTCCCGGACGGTTTCGGGTTCCTCCGCTCTCCCGACTACAGCTACCTGCCGAGCCCGGACGACATCTACGTCTCGCCCAGCCAGATACGGCGGTTCGCGCTGCGCACGGGCAACTTGATCACCGGGCAGATCCGCCCGCCCAAGGAGAAAGAACACTACTTCGCCCTGCTGAAGGGGGAGGCTGTCAACTCCGAGAGCCCCGACGCGGCCATGAACCTGGCCGCCTGCGCAGACCTCACTCCGTTGCACCCGAGCGAACGCATCATGCAGGAGCGCGAGGCCGAAGAGCTGGACATGCGCCTGGTGGACC
>JAUVVP010000450.1 GCA_030604585.1 Planctomycetota bacterium
GCCCACATACCAGAGCCCGAAGCCGTCGGAACGCGGCGCAGGGACGCTCAGGACGCGCAGAGAGACGGGCACCTGGCGCAGTGCGCCGTCCGCGCCGGCCACGAGGCGGCCCGCGTAGGTGCCGGCCCTGAGCTGCGAGGCGTCCGCCGTGAGCGCCAGCCAGGCCGTCTGGCCCGGCAGGAGCGACAGTTCGCTCAGCGGGCTCAGGTAGGCGGGCGCGTCGCCCGGCTCCAGGGCCTGCCACAGGTAGACGCCGGCCGGCGGGATGGGCTGCGGGCCGCCCTCCGGCCCCACGCCGGCGAGGGTAAGGCGCAGCTTCTCGATCTGCCGAAGCGCCTTGACCACCAGGAACACGGTTCTTTGCTCGCCCTCCATCAGCGTCAGGTTGAGCCGCTCCAGTTCGCTGCGTGCGGGGGCCCCATCGAACTGCCAGAGCAGGAAGCCGCGCTCGCCCTGACGCGGCGTCGGCGGGATCGAGTTTCCCGGCGCCGGGGTGACGAATCCCTGTATCGGCGTCAGTTCCAGGGGACCAACGCGTAGCGACGCGACGGGAGGCCTGGCCGAGACGTACCCGACCGGGACGGCGAATCGGCCCGCTCGGCGCCCTTCGCTGTAGACCTCGTGCACCAGCCACGCCGCCCGGCCGTTCTGCGCATGCCAGGCGATCCGGCCGGCCTGGAGGCGCAGCGGCGCCAGCGCATCGAACAGCAGCGCGTCGCACGGCCCCAGCTCCGAGCCGTCCCTGTCGTAAGCCCGGGTGATGATCGAGACTTCCCGCATCTCCTCGTGGAGGGGCATCAGGTCCATGCGAATGGTCAGGGGGTCGGCCGAGGCGGCCGGAAGGCTCTCTACGGCAAAACGCTCATTCAGTTCGGAGAGTGCGGCAAAGCCGTCCAGCGGGGCCACCAGAACGCCCGCCGCCAGGCTCTGGCCCGGCGGGATGGCGGGATACGACCATCCGAACGCGATCCCGGCCTCAGCCCGCAACGGAGAAATCGGACGGCCGGTGCCGTCCAGCAGCACAAAGCCGACCGACCGGCGCGAGGCGGGGTCGGCCGCCGCAATCCAGCGCAGCGCCGCCCCTTCCTGCCGGCGCACGCGGGCCAGGAAGACCGCCGGCGAGAGCACCTCCGCTCCCGATCCGCGGTCCAGACAGTAGAGCTGGCGTCCGGCGCCCGCGGCCCCGCCGGGGAGGACGAGGCTGCGAACGGCCGGCGCATCCGCTCCGGACAGGCGGAAGCGCGAACGGTTCTCAAATGTCAGCCTGACGAGGAACGAGGGCCGGTCCGAACGGAACTCGTACTGCTTTGTCACGCGCAGGTGGCCCGCGTCGGCCGCAAGCGTCAGGGAGAGGCCCTCGGCCGTCCCCTTCTGTTCGAGGACCTCGAAGGCGAAGTCGGCGCAGTGTACCTCCTCCATCAGGCCGCCGTGACCATCGGGGCCGAGGCGTGTCATCTCCACGCCACCGAAGACGAATGAGACGATCCGCCCGCCGTTCTGCGGATCGACCGTTGCCTGGTAGAACGGGGTGCGCACCACGAAGCGCGACCCGTGCCGGCGCAGCGTGACGCCGGCATTGGCCCCCGACTCCGGCGGCGGCCCGGCGCCCAGCGCACAGAACGCGCACAATGCGAGGGCGAGCAGACCGCTCCGCGTGGTCGGGCGCGGTCCCAGTCCGTTGAGAGGCGACATGAGATGGTGTCCCCGTCGGAGTGACGTGCTCCCGCAGCGCTGCTGCGTGTGGGAGCAGCCAATATGATAACGCCGCGGACGCCGGACGGGCAAGCGCTCGCCGCCGGGCTGCGAGGCATCTTGATCCCCTGTCGAGGGCGAGTTAGAATCCGGCACGCTCCCGACGGAGCGGCAGCGTTGACGCTCTGTCGTGTTCGTGCGGCCCCCGTGCAGGTTTCCTCACTACGAGGCAAGTGAGGGCCACTGGAGGGCGCCATGAGTGCTGAGGACACGATGAAGGCGGTCTATCTGGAAGAGGTCGGCAAGTTCGCCCTGAGGGAGATACCGGTCCCCAGGCCGGGGCCGCGGGACGTGCTGGTCGCGGTCAGATCAGTCGGGGTCTGCGGCTCGGACATCCACTACTTCGAGCATGGCCGCATCGGCGACTTCGTGGTCGAGAAGCCCATGATCCTCGGTCATGAATGCGCGGGCGAGGTGGTCGAAGTGGGGCCGGAGGTCAGGATGCTCGCCGTGGGAGACAGGGTCGCGCTGGAGCCGGGCATTCCCTGCCGGCACTGCAAGAACTGCCTGAGCGGGCGCTACAACCTCTGCGCGGACGTCGTCTTCATGGCCACGCCGCCCTACGACGGCGCCTTCTGCGAGTACGTCCTCTCACCCGAGGACTTCGCCTACAAGCTGCCCGAGAACGTGAGCACGGAGGCCGGGGCCACCGTCGAGCCCCTGTCCGTCGGCCTGCACGCCGTCAAACTGGTCGCCCTGAAGCCGGGCGAGACGGTGGTGGTGCTCGGGGCCGGGCCGATCGGCCTGCTGGCCGTTGCGGCGGCCCGGGCGGCCGGGGGCACCGACATAGCGTCCGTGGACCTTGTGCCGATGCGTCTGGAGGCGGCGAAGAAGCTGGGCGCCTCACGGACCATCAACGCGCAACAGGAGGACGTGGGGGAGGTCCTGAAGGATTCCGCCGACGTCGTGCTGGACTGCGTCGGGCTTCAGCAGACCCTGGCGCAGGCCTTCGAGGTGGCCAGGCAAGGCGGCCGGGTGGCGTGGATAGGGATGGCCAGCGACGTGGCGCCGGTCCCGCTGGTCAAGGCGCAGGTCAAGGAGCTGCTCATCACGGGCGTGTTCCGCTACGCCAACGTCTACCAGTCGGCCGTGAACCTGCTGGCGGCGGGCGC
>JAUVVP010000430.1 GCA_030604585.1 Planctomycetota bacterium
CTCGCGATGACGGTCAGCAGCCCCTCATAGATCGCCTTCAGACGGCCCTCAACCGACGGGGCGCTGCCCTTGATGACGCCGTAGTCCAGGGCGCGGGCGTCCTGCCCGTCGGTCTCGATCACGCCGTAGCCGCACACTTGCGTGCCCGGATCGATGCCCAGGATCCTCATACCGCCTGGCTCCCCTGCCCGCCCCTCCACTTCGCGCGGGGCGACCGAAAGGACCGCGACCTGTCGCCCGGGCTGCTGCGCTGTATGGCAAACGTGACCCGTCCCGGGCCGATCAGGTCCTCGATCTCGCCGGCCAGACGCTCGGAGGCGTCCACCGTCGCGCCGTTGCCCACACGCGAGCGGAGCCTGAACCCCTCTGCGACCAGGTCAATGAAGACGGGCACGCTGCCGCTGTTGCGCCTCAGCACCTCACCCAGGGCGGGCCACACCTCCGGCCCCGCCTCCCGGCACGAGACCGTGATGAAGACGCCGCCGGCCAGCCGCGACTGCACCTTCTCGAAGGGGATGACCTCGTCGGCCCGCAGAGAACTCGCCCGCGCATGGCTCACCCGCCCCGCGAAGAACAGGACCCGGCCCTCCTCCGCCAGCTCCCGGTACTGCTCGTAGGCGCGCGGGAAGAGCACACACTCGAAGGAGTTCCTCGCGTCCAGCACCTTCAGGACGGCCATGGTCTCCTTGTTGCGCGTGGCGCGGCGCCTGACGCTCTCCACCATGCCGCCCATGATGACTTCCTGGCCGTCCGGCAGCGCGTCCAGTTGGTCGCTGAAGGCCGTGCAGAACCTCCGCAGCCGGGCGCGGAAATCCACCAGCGGGTCATAGCGGACGTAAAGCCCGAGCGCCTCGTTCTCCTGGCGGGCCAGCTCCTGAGGGCTGAGGGGGGGCACGTCCGGCAGGTTGGCGGCCATGCGTTTCTCCGGGTCTTGCTCCTCGACGCTGCCGAACAAGGACCGCTGGCCGATCTGCCGGTTCTTTCTGATGCGGGCGCCCACTTTCATCGCCGTCTCGAGGACGGCCAACTGCTGAGCCCTGCTGCCCGGCAGGCTGTCGAAACAGCCGGCCTTCATCAGAGCTTCCATGGCGCCTTTGGTCACCTCGTGAGGGTCCACCCTCTCGCAGAACTCGAACAGGCTCCTGAACGGGCCCTCTTTCTCCCTGGCGGCGCAGATGCGGTCAACAGCCTTGGCCCCCACGTTCTTGACCGCCCCGAGGCCGAAGCGCAGCTTGCCCTCGCCGATGACGGTGAACTCCTGCCGGCTCTCGTTGATGTCGGGGGGCAGCACTTCGATGCCCAGCTTCGCGCATTCCGCCATCAGCGCCACCGCCTTGTCCGTGTTGCCCATCTCGCTCGAAATGCTCGCCGCCATGAACTCCGTGGGGTAGTGGGCCTTCAGGTAGGCCGTGATAAAGGCCAGGAAGGCATAGGCGCTGCTGTGGGCCTTGTTGAAGCCGTAGCCGGCGAAGTGGCGTATCAGCCCGAATATCTCCTCGGCCGTCGCCTCCGTCAGTCCGTTGGCCACCGCCCCCTCGACGAAGGCCCGGTGCCGCTGTTCGATAATGGCCTCGTTCTTCTTGCTGATGGCCTTGATCATCGTGTAGGCGTCGGCCATGCTCACGCCGGCAATCGTATTGACGATGCGCATGATCTGCTCTTGGTAGAGGATGACGCCGTAGGTGGGCTTCAGGATCGGCTCGAAGGCGGGATGGGGATAGGTGACCTCCTGGCGGCCGTGGCGGCGGTTGATGAAGTCGTCCACCATGCCGCTCTGGAGGGGCCCGGGCCGATAGAGGCCCACTACCGCGATGACATCCTCGATGGTGGAGGGCTGGAGCCGCAGCAGCAGGCGTTTCATCCCATCGCTGCCGAGCTGGAAAACGCCGCTGGTCAGCCCCTGCGAGAGCAGTTCGTAGGTCTTCGCGTCGGTCAGGTCCAGCCTGTCAGCGCTCAGCTCCGGGGGTTCGCGGCCGCTCTCGCGGATGATCTGCTGGGTCCTGTCAATCGTCGTCAGGGCGGTAAGGCCGAGGAAGTCCATCTTCAGCATGCCGACGGCGGCCAGGTCGTCCATGGTCCACTGGGTCATGATCTCCCCGTCGCCCACCTTATAGAGCGGGACCATCTCCCACAGCGCCCGGTCGGCGATGACGATGCCGGCCGCGTGCGTGCTGGCATGGCGCACCAGGCCCTCTATCTTCCTGGCAAACCCGATGATGCGCCCGACCTCCTCGTCCTGCCGGACCAGCGTCATTAGCTCGGGGTTCTGTTCGAGCGCGTCTTCGAGGGTCACGCCCAGCGTCTGCGGGATCAGCTTGGCCACGCGGTCCACCTTGGAGAGCTCCACCCCCAGGACGCGGCCGACGTCCCGAACGCAATTGCGGGCCCTCAGGCTGCCGAAGGCGATGATCTGCGCCGTGCTCTCGGGGCCGTAGCGCCGGCGCACGTAGTCAATGACCTCCTCCCGTCGCCGCTCGCACAGGTCAATGTCAATGTCGGGCGGCTCCTTGCGCTCCGGGTCCATGAAGCGGTTGAAGATGAGGTCGTAGTCCACCGGGTTCATTTCGGTCATGTCCAGCGCGTAGGCCACCAGGCTGCCGGCGCCGCTGCCACGCAGCCCCACGGGTATGCCGCTCTGCCGGGCGAACCGCACGAAGTCCCACACGATCAGGAAGTAGTCCACGTAGCCCGTCTGCTCGATGACGTCCAGCTCGTACTCGAGCCGCTCCCGCATCTCCTCGGACACCTCCCCGCAGCGCTTGGCGAGCCCCTCCGTCGCCAGGGAACGCAGGAGCCGCGGGTTCTCCTCCGGCGGGACGCCCTCTTGCCGGAAGGTCGGGTACTTGCGCGAATCGTCCAGCTCCACCTCGCACATCTCGGCGATGCGCAGCGTGTTCGCCAGGGCCTCGGGCACGTCCGCGAAGAGGCGCGCCATCTCCTCCGGGCTCTTGAAGTAGAGCTGATCGGTGGCCATGCGGAAGC
>JAUVVP010000257.1 GCA_030604585.1 Planctomycetota bacterium
CCAGCAACACTTCGGCTCAAGAAAAGTGGGGCAGACCCCCCTCGGCTAAAGGGTCAGACTCCTTCTTCCACGGCCACGTCGAATGGCCTCTCAACGGCCGACGGCTACCCGCCGGGCGGCGGGGCGAGCTGCGGCTCGTCAACTGCGGCTCTTTCCGCCGCTTCTGCCGTGCGGCGCAGCCACTCCTCCCATCGTTCGAGCAGCTCCTGGTCAGCCAGGTCGGCCGGCTGCGCCAACTCGCCGGGGGGCAGACGCTCTTCCCTGAGCTTCGCCCAGTACTCGTCCGCCGGGTCAGTTGTGAGCCGATGGACCAGGACGCGCACGCGTTCGCGCTGAGCCAGTCGCGGGGCCATCAGGCGCGCGGCGCGCTCGGCGTCGGTCTCCGCCGAGGCATCGGGGTCGGCCAGGAAGCGCGCCAGGTTAGCGTCCAGGTGCAGCCCGTAGGTCTCGGTGATGTGCTCCACCAGGTTGGGCTCATACTCGCCTCGCCGTGGCTTGGCTGTGAAAACGGACGGCTCCGACACGTAGCCGCATTTCACCTTCAGCAGGTCATCCTCGTGCCACACGAGGATGGGGCTCTCGAAAAGGTCCCGCAGTACCCTCAAGTAGAGTTCGGCGTCCATGTCGTCGGGGTCGGTCAGTCCCTCGGCGATGTCGCGCCTTCCCTCGATCAGGTCCCGCTCGGGCAGCGGGAAGGACGCGACCAGGCTGTGGCCCTTCAGTTCGATCCAGCTCTCGCCTCTGCGCGCGTACTCCAGCGCGAGGCGGGCGGCCGCCGCATCATCGGAGTTGTCCGTCTCGTAGTCCTCCAGGTCCGCAAGAACGGCCGCATTGATCACATCGTTGGCAAGGCCGACCGTGTCGGCGATATTCTCAATGACGACTACCTGCGCGCCGCAGACCCGTCCCGCCGGGTCGGTGTAGAATCCGCCATTGAGGACCTTGATGCGCTCCAGCAAGCGCAGAAGGCCCAGGCGGACCTCCTCGGGCATCTCGTGCAGGGCCTCCGGGTCGGGCTCCCTCAGGTCCTCCCGCATCTCCCGCAGCGGGAACGCGAAAGGCCAATTGCCGAGCAGGGCCACGGTCTCGTTCTCGAGCGCCTCCTGGAGTTGGCTTTGGGCCTGCATGACGTCCGGTTCCTCCGCATACAAGCCCCTGTAGTTGATGATCAGGAGCAACCGATCGTTCTCCCGATCGTGCTCCACGTAGACCGTCTGCTCGTCGAACTCCAGGCAGCCGAGCAGCAGCATGCCCAACAGCACAGCGCACGTCCCCACGATTGGCTTCAGCATTCTCACACCCCTTTCTGCCTGCCCTTCAACCATCCCTCCGGGACCGGGCCTGACGCCTGCGCCAGGATATCCATACCTTGAACGGCCGGCCACTGCCGGCCGTCCCTGTCGGGACCCGCAGCCGCCGCGGCCCCAACTGCTCCACTAACCATCGGTCCACAGCTCGGCTATCGCCTCGCCTATCTGCTCGCGGGTGGCGAGCAGGAGCTGGTCGTCCCTCGTGTGTGTGGCCGGGTCCGGGGCTATCTCCTGGCGCACGCGGGCCAGCAGCTCTTCGGCCCGCCGCCTGGCTGCGCCCTGGGGGGCTTTGCCGGCCAGGTCGTCCAGCAGCCACAGGTACTCGTAGTCCTCGAAGCCCTTGCGGACCACCTCCCAGCGGATCGAGGAGCAGATGGTCTCCCTGCCGGGGTAGACGATGTGCGGGTCGCCGGCGGGCAGCGGGTTGCGGTCCTGGCAGTAGATGCTCCCGCCGGTGGCGTCCGTCCACGGCGAGATCGGCACAGGCACCGGCACGCCCGTCCAGGCGCGCCAGGCGTTGTAGCCCCAGTGCAGGAACCCCTTGAGCCCCAGCGTCCACGAAAGCCAAAAGATGATGCGGTTGCGGATGGAGGCGTAGTCGAGGAAGCGGTTCGGGTAGATGCCCTGCGGCGCCAGGCAGACGTAGCTCCAGAGCTGCTCGGGCTCCTGGAGCGCGGAAGGGCCCTCGATCTCCTGAATCTGCGGGACGCGCCATTCGCAGTGGTCCTCAAGCTCCTCCACCATGAGGGCGTCAATGCGGGGCACGTCCGGCAGCCATTCCTTGACCAGGCCGGCCACGCGGCGCCAGGACTCGGCATTCTCGGGGGACGGCTCGTCGGCCACGTGCTGGACGTACTTCCCGTGCCAGCCGCGCTCCTTCAGGTGGGCGTAGACGGCCTTGAGCAGCGCCTCGACGATGGGCTCGAACTCCTCGTCGGGCATCGCGTCGCGGCCGGTCGGGATGAGGTCGCCCTGCCGGTCGCAGACCGAGAAGCGCTTGAAGTTGATCTGACTGTGCCATCCGCCCACGCGCCGGGCGACGTGGCCCCCCTCGATCCACTCGACGCCGGCGGCCTTGAACGTCTCGACCCAGCGGTCCAGCCGCGAGAAGTTGAACTCGAACGCGCCGTCGGCGCGGCGCGTCATGCGCACCAGCGAGGGCCGGAGCGTCTCCGGGCCGCCCCAGGGCGTGAAACGGGTGAGGATCATGTCCTGCTTGTGGCGCGCCATGTCCGCGGCCACCTTCTCGATCCACGCCCAGTGCTCCTCGGACCATATCTCCACTCCGTGGAGCCGCACGAACGCCTCCGGCCAGAACCACTCCGTGTGGTGCAGGTGGAACCGGTCGGGCAGCGCAAAGGGCCAGACCTCCAGGCCCACCGGCACCTCGAGCCGCACCGGGTCGCCGTCCCTGACCTGAAGCTCGATCGTAAGGCAGCCGGCGTAGTGTCCCGGCGCGGCGTCCGCCGGCACGCTGACGCTGAACCAGAGCGGCTGCGTCCACTCGTCGCGGATGCGTATCTCGCGCTCTTCCAGGAACGCATCGGGGAAGAAGGCGGGCGCCTTGCGCAGGTAGGTGGCGGGGTCGCGGTTGGCCGGCGGGTTGTGCGTCACGTAGATGGGCCACTGCCAGTGGGCGGTCAGGCACTCGGAGGGCATCTCGGCCCCATCCGGCCCTGCCAACGCAGTGAGCGCGTACGAGGCCCGGCTCACCTCAACGCCCCGCGGCAGGCGAATGGCAACCTGCGCGTCCTCCGTCTCGTTGCGCGCGGCCTTCAGCGAGATGCCGTCGCGCGCGCGCGGCGGCCTTTCGCTGTCCGGGAACACCTTGTCCAGAGAGTGCGTCGTCCAGTACTCGATGCCGTGTGCGACCACCTTTTACCTCCCGGTCCGCAGCCGTTCGTGCCTTCAGGCGACATTGTAGCAGGGGCACGGGAGCCTGCAAGCGCACCTGCCCGGGGACCGGCCCGGGTTGCCTTCGGAGAGGCAGCATGCTATATTCACGGCAGGTGAGGATTCCCGGACGCAAGGAGCTGCACGGTGGGCATAGATGAGTTGAGGGCGAAGCGGGACGAGATCCTACGCATAGCCGCCAGGCACGGGGCGCGCAACGTGCGCGTGTTCGGTTCCATCGTGCGCGGCGAGGAAGGGCCGAAGAGCGACGTGGACTTCCTGGTAGACATGGAAGCGGATCGCAGCCTGCTCGACCTGGGGGGTCTTCTGATGGACCTTCGAGACCTGCTCGGCTGCGAGGTGGACCTCGTCGAACCGGAGGGGCTGCACTGGTACATCCGGGACCGCATCCTGGAGGAGGCTATCCCACTATGAGACGTACGCGGCCAGCAGGGCCTCCTGCCTGCATTCAAGTAACGTCAGGGCTCGGACCTACTTCAATGCGAAGTCCGTCAGTTATTATGGGCTTGATATCATCGGGGTCCAAAACGTGCCTACGGCCCTGACGAATCTCGGCAGCAGCCTCAACATACTTCCCCTTTGACCTGCGTGAGAGCTGCACATAGTACTCTATATCTCCTCTTGGCAAGACCCAAACTCCCTGTGTCCTCAAGTCAGCCAGGAACGCACCAACTTCGCTCTTGAATCGCTCCTGAATCAAGCGCCCCGCCGCTGCTTTCCGACGTATGGTCTTGGAACCGTCTTTCGCCGTGCTGACCAGATCGCCGGCCTCGGCCTCCTTCCAGAACAGGGGGAGCCAGCGGGAATAGCTGGGGCTCTCCAGCAGAGCACCAGCACCGTCCCACAAATAATCAACATCCACAACACATATGACTTGCAAGCCCAGTCCCCTCAGAAGCTCCCCGCACTCGACGCTCACGGCCTTGGATCCGCTGTCAATGACTGCAACGCCCAGCGAGTCCGCGCTTCTGCGGGCCCACTTCTCTACGATTGCTTCAAAGAGGACCACGTCTGACGGCCCCTCCATGACAGCCACCTTGTCAGCAAAGAGAAACTTGGAACTCCGCTGGTACTGCAGTAGTTCGCGGATCCGGCGCTTTCCGGCCTCGTCCGCCGGGCCTGCACGGCCTCTGAGTCTGCACGTGCGAGCCTTGCCGTCTTGGGTGCGTTCCTTCCGAACCAATACGGCCTCAGGAAGGTGCTTGGGACTGACCATACTAGGCGAATGAGTGGCGATAAGCACTTGGTTCGTTGAGGCTATCTCCTCCAAAGAGTCCCGCATTATCCCTAGAACGGACGGATGCAGAAACACTTCGGGTTCCTCGACCATTAGGAGAAATGGC
>JAUVVP010000408.1 GCA_030604585.1 Planctomycetota bacterium
ATCGGAGATAACCGTCACCTTGTAGCCCCGCCGCGCCAGGCCCACCACCTCGGCACGGACGCAGTACTCGGTCGCCACTCCGTAGACGAAGACCCTGTCCGGGTGCAGTCTCTCCAGGACCTGTTCGGCAAAGGGGACGGTGAAGGCGTCCAGCGCTTGCTTCTCGATGATGAGCTGCGGGATATCTCCCGACGCCAGGCGGGCCACTTGCGCGTCGAGCGTCTCGGGGTCGGCCACTTCGCGCCCGGGCAGCGAGGTCTCGTCGATCCTCCGCTGGCCGTGCGTGCCCGGCACGCAGTGCTCGCCGAACTCCTCGAACTCGGGGTCTCCGAGCGGGTGTGCGTCGGCCGTTGCGACTATGGGTATGCGGCGTTCGGCGGCGAACTGCGTCAGCCTGCGCAGGTTCGGCACGATGGACAGGGCGCCGGGCACCGGCAGCTTCCCGTCAGCGTCCATGAAGTCGTGCTGAGTGTCCACGTCCCAGAATAGTATTGCGCTGCTCATTGCGGTCCCCTTTCCACTTTCTCGGACAACGACGCAAACGCCTCGCGCAGGGCAGGGCTGACCTCGACCGGGTAGGGGTCCGGGTCGCTGAGACGCCGGTGCCGCCGAGGCAGCCGCGCCAGCTCGGCGGCCGCGCGCCGGCGGACCTCCTCCAGCGAAGGCATCTGCGCAGCTACCGTCCCGTCCCGCATGACGGGTTCAAGCAGCGGCTCGGCACCGGGCGGGCATTCCTCGTCCGCGCCGGCGATGATATCCCGCGCCATCTCCCCTGACGACCCGTCGCGGTAGCGGTAGACCTGCTTCCTGCCCGGGTAGCTGACCTTGTCCGCGCTGAGCTTGAGGCGGGGCTCCCACCGGCCGTCTTCTTCCATGGCAACCAGTTTGTAAACGCCGCCCAGGTACGGGGCGTCCTCGCTTGTGACCAGCCTGGTGCCGACGCCGAACCCGTCCACTTCCGCGCCGCTGGCGATCAGCTCCTCGATTGCATACTCGTCCAGGTCGCCGCTTGCCAGGATCGCGACCTCGCCCAGGCCGGCCTCCTTCAGCAGGCGGCGCACCTGCCTGCTCAGGTCGTCCAGGTCGCCGCTGTCTATCCTGACGCCGCGCATGCCGGGCGCAGCGCGGATGGCCCTCCTGGTCCCTTCGATGGTGTCATAGGTGTCTACGAGCAGGATGGACCGGCCTCCGAAACAACGGTAGTAGGAGCTGAAGGCCTCCTCCTCGTCCTCGAAGGCCATGATGAAGCTGTGCGCCTCGGTGCCGGAGACGGGGATGCCCATCCGGAAGCCGGCCTCCACGTTGGAGGTGCCGACGCACCCGCCGATGAAGGCCGCCCGCGCCGCCAGCACGGCGGCGTCGGGGCCGTGGGCCCGGCGCGTGCCGAAGTCCACCACGGTGCGCTCCCGCCCGTCCGAGCGGGCCGCATCCACAACGCGGGCGGCCTTGCTGGCCACCAGCGTCTGGTAGTTGAGCGTGCTCAGCAGGAAGGTCTCAACGAGCTGGGCCTCGATGACAGGGGCCTCGACGCGCAGCAGGGGCTCGCCGGCGAAGACGGGCGTCCCTTCGGGGACAGCCTCCAGATTGCCCGAGAAGCTGACGCCGGCCAGGTAGTCGAAGAACTCGCCGGAGATGTCCCCGAAGACGGGCAGCCCGCGCAGGTAGTCGATCTGGTCCTCCGAGAAGCGCAGCCCCTCCAGGTAGGAGACGGCCTGCTCCAGGCCGGCGCAGAGCAGGTAGCCGCGGCGGGCGGGCAGCTCGCGCACGAAGAGCTACAAGGCGGCCCGGCGGTCCATGCCGAGCTCGAAGTACGCCGCCGCCATGGTCAGTTCGTACAGGTCGGTGCAGAGCGCCCGGTCCTTCTGCGTCAGAGCCATGCTGCCCCCGGTCGCCTGGCGGAGGGGTGACGAGCAGTCCCCGAGCGCTTCAGTATATCGCATCCGGGCGCCGTTTCAATCGCCTTCGAGCGCGAGGCTTGCCCGCCCGAGAGCCGAAGAACAGGAAAAGGGGGACTGGTCCCGCAGGCGCGGGACCTGTCCCCCCTTTTCCGGCGCGTCGTCGTATCAGAATCTTTGAAGCCCAAACTCAGAAAAATGCCAATTGACAGGACAGCCGTGGGGGGTACAATAAGGACCAGCATATGGGGGACGTGTACTGCCGGGGCTCCCGAAGGGGGAGCGGAGCAGTGAAGCAGCTATTGTTCACCGCAGGCATATTGGCCCTCGGCGTCGTTGCCGGCGCCATGCTGGTGCACGGCCAGGCCCCCGACTGGGACGCCTCGCGGATGGTCGTGCCGGGCGTGCGCTGTCTCGACGCGGACCAGGACCTGGGCGAGGTCTGGCACACCGACAGCCTGGAGTTGGAGTTCCATCTTGTCAACGAGTCCCGTAAGGACACCTTCGAGGTGGGTCCGATCCACGGCGGCTGCGTCTGCACCAGCGTCACTCCGGAGAAGGTGAGGATGTCGCCCGGCGACAGGGTGACCGTGAAGGCGACGGTTGACCTGGAGCGCTACCCCTTCCCGGAGTCGGCCCCCAAGGAGTTCACGGAGACCGTCCTCGCCATAGCGAAGGACGCCTTCGGCGAGAAGATGGCGCTGCGCATGACGGCCAGGGCCCTGGTGCGTCCTTCCTACCGGATAGAGCCGCAGGCGCTGTCGTTCGGCACCATATTCCGCCCGGACACCCTGGGCGTCAGCGCCGAGGTAGAGTGCCTCTCGCCCGAGGCGGTGGAGCGCCTGGAGATAGTGTCGGCGCCGGAGGGCCTGAACGCGTCCGTAGAGCGCCTTCCGGGCGAAGGAAAGCGCTTCCGCCTGACGGTCCGTCCGGCGCCGGAGATAGCCTACGGCCCCGTGAGGGGGCGCATCCGGTTCCGGGCGGAGCTCGCCTCCGGCCCGTTCGTCACCAGGTCTGTCGTCGTCAGGGGGCGGGTAGTTGACGACCTGTTGGCGATGCCTGCTTCGATACTGATGGGTGCACTTGGGGCAGGGGCAGAGCGGCACGTGGCGGTCATCGTGCAGTCTCACCGGGGCGAAGCTTTCGCAGTGGAGGAAGTTACGTCAAGCAGTGCGGCGGTCCAGGCGGCCCTGGACCGGCGTCTGAAAGCGCACCTTCACCAGTATGTGGTC
>JAUVVP010000438.1 GCA_030604585.1 Planctomycetota bacterium
CCCAGCCGTGCACGGGCCTGCGCATGTAGAGCTCGGCCGCCGCCAGCCAGTCAACGACGCGCAGGTGCGTCGTCCTGCGGGGCGAAAGGGCGGCCCGCAGTGACTTCCGCCACAGCCTGTCGGACGCCACCACGGTCATCATCGCCGTCCCCGTGGCGGCGATCAGGATGAGAACGATCAGGCCCTTCCTCTTGATCGGCAGGATGCAGAGCAGGTAGGCGACCAGTGCGATGACGGCGGCAACGTAGCCCGCAAGCGAGTCGGCGACCACGAAGACGAAGCCGAATGCGACCAGGGCGACCGGCACCGCCACTACGGTGAACGCCCGCCAACGCCGGCCGGACCCTCCCTCCGCGCCCCTGTGCAGCAGCTCGCCGACGCTGTGGATCAGAAAACCGACGGCGATGAAGGCGCCCGTCAGCAGGATGGCGCATGCGAAGTTGCGGTTGCTGTAGAAGACGGCGTTCTTGAGGAACACGAAGCCGAGCGTCAGCTCCCGGCCCGCGGCGGGCTCCGTGTGGGGCACCATGTAGAAGATCAGCGCGCTCTGGAGCACGGCCTCCGCGAATGCCGCCACGACGAAGACCTTGGCCACGGTGAGCCAACGCTGCGGGCGCCCGCAGAGCAGCATCGCCGTAACGCACAGCACGTAGAAGGGCAGCTCCCTGATGAGATAGGCCCGGGTGCCGTACGGCCAGGCGGACCACAGGTAAGTCAGCGCCGACCAGGCGGCGTAGGCGCCGACCAGCAGGGGGAAGACGTGGCGCCGGTTCAGCGACGGCCGGCGGGGCCAGGGCCGTCGGCCCGCCCAGTGGAGCGCCGCGCCGATGCAGATGAGCGCCGCCAGGGTCTGCACGGCGAAGTACTGCGGCCAGGACGGAAAGCGGGAATAGACGTTGTTGAACAGGAACCTGGCGACCTCCAGGTGATTCTCCTGCAACCACGTGCGCATGCCCGGCGGCACCCACAACACGATCAGCATGGAGGCGGGAATGCAGGCCACCAACAGGACGTAACACAGTTTGGCCGGCCAGGCACGTTTCATCTTCTGCTGGGCGCCCGGATCGAGGCTCGCGGTCCGCGGCGGGCATATCGGAAAACGGCAGGGGTGGAGGCGGTCGTCCGCTCTCCGCCGCCAGTATAGCATCCGGTGGCGGACCGGGTCGAGTGCATCCGCGCGCACGCGACATGCCGTACTCGACCCGGCGAGGGTGCTGTGGTATAGTTGCGCGGGCCGTGTGCGAGGCGCACGCAGCCGAACGGTCCGCATGTCCAGAGACGCGAGGAGCGCGCCATGCGCGAGCGTTGTTTTGGCGAGGAAGAGCTGGGGAACCTGCGTGAGGTTATCGCAAGTGGGCAGCTATGGCGCGGCACGGAGGACAGGTTCGTGTCTCGTTTCGAAGATGCCTTCGGCCGGCACGCGGGTCCGAAGTACGTGCTCGCCCTGAACTCGGGCACTAGCGCGGACGAGACCGCCCTGGCCGGCCTGGGGCTGGAGCCGGGCGACGAGGTGATCTGCCCGGCTGCGGCGCCCATCTTCGTCTCCCTGCCGGTCGTTGCGCTCGGATGCATCCCCGTCTTCGCGGACGTTGACCCGCGCACGTTGATCATCTCGGCCGAGGCCATCGAGGCGTGCGTCACGCCCAGGACGCGCGCCGTGGTGGTGGTGCACCTCCACGGCCAGCCCGCCCCCATGGACGAGATCACGGCTGTCGCCGAGCGCCACGACCTGAAGGTCGTCGAAGACTGCGCCCAGGCGTTCGACTGCTGCCACCAGGGCCGCACGGTCGGGACCATCGGCGACGTGGCCTGCTTCAGCCTCCAGCAGTCGAAGCACATCACAAGCGGCGAGGGCGGCATCGTGGCCACAGACGACCCCGACATCTATAAGCGCGCCATGCTATATGCGAACTGCGGCATGCCGTGGTACCGATACGGCCTGGAAGCGCCCGGGGCGGAAGCTGTGGCCGGCCTGGCCACGCGCGGCCACCTCGCCTTCGGCCACAACTACCGCATGAGCGAACTCCAGGGCGCCGTCGCGCTGGCGCAGCTCGAGAAGATCGGGGAGTTCAACGCCCGTCGCAAGGAGCACGTCGGGATTGTCGAATCCGAGCTGGCCGACGTGGACGGCGTCGAGCTGGCCTACGTCTATCCGGACACCCAGCCTAACTAGTGGTTCTACCCGGTCCGGGTGCCGCCGGGCCTGGGCAACTACTGTGAGATCAACTACCTGGAGGTCGTCTTCCAGCAGATGCAGCGCAACCGCCGCACCTCGCTCGGCTGCCCGCTGCCGGACTACGTGCGCTACGAGCCGGGCATCTGTCCGAAGGCGGAGGAGGCGGCCGGACGATTCCGCGCGCTCGACATTCATCACGCCACCGACGCCGAAGCCGTCCGCGCCGAGGCGGTCGAGCTGCGCGAGGAAGTCGAGCAGGCCACGCCTTGACGACTGCCCGCAGGGGCACGGCCCCTACCTGTCAAGCACGCGGATAATCGCCTCGTCGCTGTTGCCGCGCAGCTCGGGCACGTACATCCCCTGCACCACGGCCGGCAGCGCGTGGAAGAGGCCCGGGACCTCGGCCCGCAGCCGGTAGCGCAGCAGGTGCTCGCCCCGGCCGATGCTGGGCGTGAAGAAGACCACCTTCTCGTCGCGCAGCTCCATGTAGCTGTAGAAGCCCTCCTGGCCCTTGCCGCCGCTGCGCAGCTCGGTCGCCTCGCAGCCGGCTGGCTTCATGTCCTCGAAGACCAGGTAGGTGTAGTCGTTGTCCGACGTTACCCGCAGCTCCACCTGGATGACGTCGCCGCTCTCGATCTGGTCGCCCTCGCGAAGCGGGACCCGCTCGTAGCGGAGGCGTTTCTCGGTCAGCTTCTGCCCCTCGGCGCCCTCGACTTCGACCTCGTACGGAATCTGCTTCAGC
>JAUVVP010000082.1 GCA_030604585.1 Planctomycetota bacterium
CGGAGCGCGCCTTCTCCTTCGACTCCGACGCGAAGCTCGACATGCGCTACGACACCTCCGGCGGCCCGAGCGCCTGGGACGTCGTCAACAAGGCGCCCGAGCAGGAGCTGGCCGACATCTTCCAGCGCCTCGGCGAGGAGCGCTACAGCCGTCAGATCGCGGCCCAGATCTGCCGTCGCCGCACCGAACGCCCCATCAACACGCCCGCCGAGCTGGCCGACCTGGTGAAACGAGTTGCGGCACGGCGCACTCCCCGCCGGCGGACGTGGCGCATCCACCCCGCCACCCGCGTGATGATGGCCTTGCGCATACACCTCAACCGGGAGATGGAAGAACTGGACGCCCTGCTGGAGGCCCTGCCGGCATTGCTGAAGCGAGGTGGGCGCACCGGCGTGCTCACCTACCACAGCCTGGAAGCGCGGCGCGTGAAGCACGCCTGGCGCCGGCAGGCCAAAGAGGGGGTATGGCAACTGCTGACCCCGTCCCCCGTGAAGCCGTCACGGGAACAGCTTGACGAGAATCCCCGCATAAGGAGCGCGCAGTTGCGCGCCGTCCGCAGGCTCTGAGGAGAACGCATGACCCCTGGCCGCCTCATCTACCTGATGGTCCTCGCCACGCTGTTGGCGCTGGCCGTGGTGCGGCAAAGCGCCGGCCTGCGCCAGTGCGGATACCGCCTGGAAGAGCTGCGGCGAGAGATCACCGAGCGGCGAGCCGAACACACCGCCCACCGGGCACACGTGAGCAAGTTGAAGAACCCTCAGCGCATCCTGGGGCTGGTCAATTGGCTCGGCCTGGAACTCCGCGAGCGGCCCATCGTCCTGGCCGAGGTCACGCCGCGGCCCATCGAAACAGAACAACCCGTTAGAGCCCAAGCCGACGGACTGGAAGCCGTCGCCCCCGTCCCCCTTGGCGAAGTCGGGGCGGGCGGCGCGCAGGCAGGCGCCCGGCGCTCGGAGCAGCCCTCCGAGGTGTCGGTGGCGGCGGTGGGCTTCTGACGGCCCGAGCAGTCGGTCCGCGACCTGGAACAGGTATGACCACAAGGGAAGTTGACACGCACAGCCCTCCGGCGACCCCACGAGCAGGAAGCGCCGGCCGCGGCCTGAGAGTCAGGGCGGCGATCGCGCTGGGTACGGTCCTGGTAGCTTTCCTTCTGCTCGGGGGACGGCTGGCCCAGCTCCAGATCGTCGAGGCCGAGGACTATCGCCGACTGGCGCGCCGACAGCAGATACTCAGCCGAGAACTCGCCGCCCGCCGAGGCGCCATCTACGACCGCGAAGGACGCCTGCTGGCCATCAGCGTGCAACGCTGGAGCGTCTATGCCGACCCGAAGGGCGTCAAACGGCCCGAGCTGACGGCCGCTGTGCTGGCCGACGCCCTCGGTGCATCCCGCGCAGCCCTCGAGCCGCTCCTGCAGAAGGACCGCTGCTTCGTATGGGTCAAGCGGCACATCACCGAGCAAGAGGCCCAGAGGGTGCGCAACCTCGGCCTGCCCGGTGTCTTCATGCGCAAGGAGAGCGACCGGCTCTATCCCCAGGGGCGGCTGGCAGCCCACGTGATCGGCTTCACGGACATAGACGGCCGCGGCCTGGGGGGAGTCGAGCGCCGGATGGACGCGCTGCTGCGGGGGCGGCCCGGCATGGAGAGCGTCCTGTGCGACGGAGGACGGCGCATCATCCGCTCCCCCCGGGACAAGGTGCAGAAGCTCCCGTTCAACGGCTACGACGTCGTCCTGACCCTCGACGCCTTCATTCAGAGCATCGTCGAAGAGGAACTGGCCCGCGCGGTGGAAGCGCATGAGCCCGAGTGCGCCACCGCCCTCGTCCTGGACGCGCGGGACGGCTCGGTGCTGGCGATGGCCTCCTGGCCGACCTTTGACCCGCAGGCACCGACCGATGACCCCCCTGCCAATCAGCGCAACATCGCCATCACAGACGCCTACGAGTTCGGTTCCGCCTTCAAGCCCGTCCCGGTGGGCCTCGCCCTCGAGAGCGGCGATGTGAGCCCCGAGACGGAGTTCGACTGCCACGGCGGCGAATGGCAGATCGGCAGGCGCACCCTCCACGACGCCCATCCGTTCGGGGTCCTGAGCGTCAGCGACATCATCTGCCATTCCAGCAACATCGGGGCAGCGCAGGTCAGCATGCTGCTCGGACTGGAGGACCTGTGCGGCGGGGTGCGCACCTTCGGCTTCGGCCGTCCGACCGGCATCGCGCTGCCCGGGGAGGTGGGCGGCATCGTGCGGCCCTTGAGGGCGTGGAACAGCTACAGCGTCGTGAGCGTCGCGTTCGGGCAGGAGCTGGCCGTTACGGCCCTGTCCCTGGCGCGCGCCTTCGCCGCCTTCGGCAACGGCGGCAAGCTGCTCCAGCCGAGGATCGTCAAGTCCATCCGGCACGCCCACACCGGCGAGGTGATCTACACGGCCGGCGAGCCGGCAGTCAATGCGCGGCCCATCAGCTCCGCCACGGCGGGGCAGGTCTTGCAGATGATGCGCCGCGTGGTCGCCGAAGGGACCGGCCGCCGGGCGCAGATGGAGGACTACCCCCTGGCCGGCAAGACCGGAACCGCGCAACTGCTGCGCGAGGACGGCCGCGGCTACAGCGATAGCCGCTACCTGTCCAGTTTCGTTGCCCTCGGCCCGTTTCCGCAGAGCCGGATCGTCGTGCTCGTAAGCCTGAAGGCCCCGAGCAAGAACGGCTACTACGGCGGGACGGCGGCCGCCCCCGCCGTGCGCAACATCGCACGCCGCACGCTGCGCCACATGCAGGTGCCGCCGTCGGAGCCGACCACGGTCGCGCTGGGAGGACCGTCTTGAGGAATGCCATGACCCGGAAGGGACGCCGTCCCAGGCTGCGGAGCCTGATCCGCGGGCTGCCGGTCCTGCGCGTCCTCAACGCCGCCAACCCGGTCATAACGTCCCTTGCGCAGGACTCCCGCAGCGTGGCCATAGGCGCCCTGTTCGTGGCGGTCAAGGGCGAGGAGGCGGACGGCCATCGGTTCATCGCCTCCGCCGTCGAGCGGGGCGCAGGCGCCGTCGTCTGCGAAGCGCTGCCCTCCCCCCTGCCCGACTGTCCGGTCGTCCAGGTGGCCGACAGCCGCCGCGCCGTCAGCGCGCTGGCCGACAGGTACTACGGCTCCCCCTCCCGCAGGCTGCGGGTGACCGGCATCACCGGCACGGACGGCAAGACCAGCACGACGGAGATCCTGCGCACCGTGTTGACCGAGGCGGGCCTGCCCGCCGCTTCCATCGGGACGCTCGGCTACTGCATGGGCGGACGCTGGCTGGATTCGGACCTGACCACGCCGGACCCCGTGGCCCTGCACGGCGCATTCCGGCGCATGCTCGAGCTGGGCATAACGGACGCCTGCATGGAGGTCAGCAGCCACTCGCTCGTGCAGGGCCGCACGGCCGACGTGGCCTTCGACGCGGCGGTGCTGACCAACATCACGCGGGACCACCTGGACTTCCACGGCACTCGGCAGGACTACGTCCGGGCCAAGCGGATGCTGTTCGAGGCCCTGGCGCCCGGCACGATCGCCGTGCTGCCGGCCGGGAGCGAGTTCTGCCGGCTGTTCAAGAAGGCGACCCGGGCCGAGGTGCTCACATCCAGCATGAAGGAGCTGGCCGACGTCCGGGGGCGGATAGTGTCCCTGGGGTTGGACGGGATGGAGATACACGTGCGCACGCCGATGGAGAGCTACGCGGTGCGGACCTCCCTGACGGGGGCCTACAACTGCCTCAACATCCTGGCGGCGGCCACGGTGGCGTTCGGCTTCGGCATCGGCGGCGAGGTGGTCAAGGAGGCCCTGCGCGGCTTCCGCGGCGTGCCGGGCCGGCTGGAGCGCATCCGCGTGCTCGGCCGGAGCGACCTGCCCGCCGTCTGCGTGGACTACGCCCATACGCCCGACGCGCTCGATAAGGTCCTGGGCGCCCTCCGGCCGCTGGTAGAAGGCAAGCTCATCTGCGTGATCGGATGCGGCGGCGACCGCGACACCACCAAACGCCCCCTGATGGGCAATGTCGCCGCCGAGCGGGCCGACATCGCCGTCTTCACCGCCGACAACAGCCGCAGCGAACGCACAGAGGACAACATCGCCCAGATGGTGTCCGGCATCGCCTCGCCCGCGTCCGATTACAAGGTCGAGCCGGACCGGCGCCGGGCCATCGAGCTGGCCGTAGCCCTGGCCCCCTCGCCGGAGTCCATGGTGGTCATCTGCGGACGGGGATGCGAGCGATACCAGAAGATCGGCGGCCGCAACATCCCGTTCGACGACCGCTTCGTGGCGCGGGAGACCATGGAACAGATGCCCCCCAGGCGCAGGAGGACCGCTTGATGCGCGATACGCAAACAGCCGGGAGCGCGAAACGATGCTGAAGATCCTGCACACCTTCACGGCCGCGCGGATCGCCGCGGCCTGCGGCGGACGCATCATCCGGGGGGAGCCCCATGCGGCGGCGCACGGCATCTGCACCGACACGCGCGAGATCCACCCCGGCCAGGCGTTCTTCGCCCTGGTCGGGCAGCGTCACGACGCCCACGAATATCTGCCTTCGGCCGAAGCGGGCGGCGCCCGGATCCTGGTCGTTGAGCGCTTGCCGGACGGCTGGCTGCCTGCGGAACGGACCGCAGTGGTCCTGGTGGGCGACACGGAGCAGGCACTGCTGGCGCTGGCCGCGCACCACCGCAGCGCGCTGCGGGCGACCATCGCCGCCGTCACCGGCAGCTACGGCAAGTCCACAGTCAAGGACATGATGGCCGCCATACTGGGCCGCGAGTCGAAATGCACTGTCGCTCCCGCCAGCTTCAACAACCGCATCGGCCTGGCCCTCGCCCTGCTGGCGGCCGGCGACGAGGACGACTTCATCATCCTCGAGATGGGGACGAACCATCCGGGCGAGATAGACGAGCTGGCCCGGGCCGCCCGCCCGGACCTGGGCCTCGTCACGGCCATCGGCGAGGTGCACCTGGAAGGGCTGGGCGACCTGGAAGGAGTCAAGGAGGCCAAGGCGGAGCTGATACCGCACCTGTCGGCGGAGGGAACGTTGGTGCTGAACGCGGACGATGCGCTGTGTGCCTCGCTGGCGGCCGGCTTCGACGGCGAGGTGCGCACCTTTGGGCTTTCGGCGGGAGCAACGGTGCGGCCGGAGCGCATCCACTCCGACGGGGCGGGCTGGCAGTTCGACGTGCGGGGATGGGTCTTCCGCATCCCTTCGCCGGCCCGGCACAACGTGATCAATGCCGCTGCGGCCATCTGCGCGGCGACAGAGCTGGGCGCCTCGCCCCGCTCGGCGGCCCTGGCGCTGGCGCAGTTCACCCCCCAGGCGATGCGCTACGAGAGGCTGGAACTGGGCGGAGTCACCTTCGTGTGCGACTGCTACAACAGCAACCCGCCGGCCATGCGGGCCGCGCTTCAGAGCTTCCTGTTCGAGCGGAATCCCGGCCGCAAGGTCGTCGTCTGCGGGGACATGCTGGAGCTCGGGGAAGAGGGCCCGCGCCTTCACCGTGAGCTGGGGATGGAACTGGCCGCCTCCGGCGTGCACACGCTGGTGGCCATCGGAGATCTGGCCCGCCACTTCATCGAAGGCTGGCACCAGCGGGCGCTGCCCTCGCAGAGCGCCTTCTACTTCGCATCGGCCCGGGAGGCCTGGTCTCCGCTCTGGTGGGAACTGCGTCCCGGGGATGCCGTCCTTCTGAAAGGTTCCCGTGCCATGCGGCTCGAGACGATCACGGAGAACATCGCCGCCCAACTGGGCCGGGAAGCAAGGGAGGCAGCCGCCTGATGCTCTACCGCCTCCTGATGAGCGCATCGCACGCCGCGGACGGCAGCCGGCTGCTGAGCATCGGCGTGCGGTCGTTCCTGGCGTGTGCCACCGCACTGGCCATCGGACTGGCCCTGGGGCGGCCCATCATCGGCTGGCTCTCGCGCATGAAGATACGGGAGAAGACCGAGAAGACGCCCATCGAGGACGAGGCCCTGCGCCGCCGGATACTGGGCAAGAGGGGCACCCCGACCATGGGCGGGCTGTTGGTGCTGGCGGGCCTGGTACCGGCCTGCCTGCTCTGGGCCGACCCGGGGAACGTCTGCGTGGGCCTGGCCCTGTTGTGTGCACTCGCCCTCGGTGTGCTCGGGATGGCCGACGACCAACTGAAGCTGCGCGCCGCCGACCGCGAGAGCCGCGGCCTGAAGGTGCGCTACAAGCTCCTCGGCCAGGCGACCGTCGGCGCGGCCGTGGGCCTGGTCCTCGTCAAGCAGGCCGCGGCAGGGGGCGTCGCCTACTCGGTGCCCCTCCTGCGGCTCGCCGGGGCAGGCGCGGCGGTCCTCTTCGCGCTCTGGGCGGCCGGCGTCGTTGCCGCGATGAGCAACGCTACAAACGTGACGGACGGCCTCGACGGGCTCCTGGCGGGGCTGACCCCGCTGGCGGCCATTGTGCTGGGCGGGGCCTGCTGGGCTGCGGGCAATCCGCACGTGGCCGCCCGGCTGGGCCTGGTGCACGTGCCGGGCGCGGGCGAGCTGAGCGTCTTCTGCGGGGCGCTCTCGGGGGCCTGCCTCGGATTCCTCTGGTTCAACCGGCACCCGGCGCGGGTCTTCATGGGCGACACCGGTTCTCTGGCCATCGGCGGCGGGCTGGCCGCAGCGGCGCTGGCCGCCAGGCAAGAGATGCTGCTGGCCGTGGTGGGCCTGGTGTTCCTGGTGGAGTTCGGCTCGTCGCTGCTCCAGATCGGCTCCTTCAAGCTGTCCGGGCGGCGCATACTGCCCATAGCGCCGATCCACCACATCTTCGAGAAACGCGGCTACGCGGAGCCGCGCATCGTCTGGGGCTTCTACCTGTGGGGCGCGGCGGCCGCCCTGATGGGACTCAACTTCCTCGGGCTCTGACCGAGAAGGCCGGCAATGGCCGACGTGGCCATAACAGACGACTACGGGATGCGGAGGCGGGCCCCCGCCGCCGCTGAACTCGACCCGGAGACGTGGGACGCGGGGGCCTCCTGGAAGCGTGCCGGCACCAGGCTGACGGTGCTGGCAGCGGCGTTGACGTGCCTCGGCCTGGTCATGGTGGCCAGCGCCGCCGGCACGGCAGGCTTCGCAACCGTGGCGACCAAGCGCCTGATCCTGACCGGTCTGGGCCTCTGCGCGTTCCTTGTCGGCGCCGGTGTCAACTACCAGTGGTGGCGCCGGCATAGCCTGGCGGTGCTGGCGCTTGCGCTCGCCGGCCTCGCCGCCGTGCTCGTCCCCGGCATAGGCGTGCGCATCAACGGGGCCCGGCGTTGGGTGAGGCCGGTCCTGGGCATCGGCTGCCAGCCTTCGGAGTTCGCAAAGGTGGCCCTCTGCATCTGGGTGGCCGCCTACTGCGAACGCAACGCCACGC
>JAUVVP010000233.1 GCA_030604585.1 Planctomycetota bacterium
GCCCGGGCGGCGTCCGCCCCCAGCCCGCGGTAGCGCTCGATCTCGGCCTCGGTCAGCTCATAGCGCAGCCGCACGAAATCGTCCGGCAACGGAGGCAGTCCGGCGGAAGCGTCGTCGGCCGCGAAGCTCGACCCCTCGGCCAGGTGCACGACGATCGCCTCGCGCCTGGCCGGCTCATGCCAGGGGAACAGCTCGATGTCGCTGATGTCCAATCCGCTCAACTCCTCGGTGACGAGGCGTTCGGTTTCGATGTTGCTGGCCCGGAGTGTGACGCGCCCCGGCCGCACGACGAGCGCGCCGACGCCGGTCTCCTGGGCGCTGTTGACCACGTTGTTGGCGCCGCAGCCGAGCCATGCGAAGTTGTCGCTGCGCGCGAGGATCACGCCGTCCAGGTCGTGGTCCGCCAGGTAGCGCTCCACGCGTTCCAGCTTGAGGGCGAACTCCTCCGGCTTGTTCATGCCTCGGTTCCTTTCTCTTCCAGGCCCTGCCGGCCCCTGTACTTCCGGAGCCATTCCTCCAGGTCGTCGGGCGTGTCAATGCCGATGCATCGGCACTGCGTGATGCCGACTTTGATCGTGTAGCCGGCGCTGAGTGCGCGGAGCTGCTCGAGCTTTTCGGCCACCTCGAGCGGGGCAGGGGGGAGTTGCGCGTAGCGGAGAAGGAAATCCCGCCGGTAGCTGTAGATGCCCAGGTGGCGCAGCGGCTCAGCCGGGCCGCCGGCGGCCCAGCCGCCCGAATCGCGCGTATACGGAATGGGGCTGCGGCTGAAGTAGAGGGCGCAGCCGTCCACGTCCGTCACCACCTTGACGACGTTCGGGTCGCGCCATTCCTCCTCGGACTGGATCACGTGGGCAAGCGTGCCCATCACGGCGCTCCCGTCGTCGGCCAGCAGGCTGATCACGTGTTCCACCTGCCCGGGGTGTATCTCGGGTTCGTCGCCCTGCACGTTGACGATGACGTCGGCGTCCAGGTCGGCGGCGACCTCGGCTATGCGGTCGGTGCCGCTCTTGTGGGCGGGGTCCGTCATCTGCGCCTTGCCGCCGAAGCCCTCCACGACGGCCGCGATCCGCTCGTCGTCCGTGGCTACGATGACCTCCTGCACGGACGGCGCCTGCGCGGCCCGCTCGCAGACGTGCTGGATGATGTACTTGCCCGTCACCTGGCGGGCCACCTCCAGTATCGGCTTGCCCGGCAGGCGCCTCGAGGCATATCGCGCGGGGATAATGACGGCGGCTTTCACGCGGGTGCGCCTCCTCATTGCGTCTACGGCCGCCTATTCTAACGGCTCACGCGCTCCGTGCAACACGCGGAACCGTCCCCGGGGGCACGCAGGATCAACCAACCCTGACGACACGACGGTCAGAACGAAACAGGTCCGGCCTTGAGGTCCCGTCCGTCGTGTCGTTGTGGTTAACCCTCTATTGACGTTTGCGCAGCAAAGGAAACGCCTCGTCCTCAGCGAGCGGAGCGAGCGGTCCTCGTCCTCGTCCTCGTCGTCGTAATCCCTGCGAAAACAACGGCTTCGAGAACGAGGCTTGCCCGCCGCCCGTTCGGCGGGACGACGACGAGGCTTGCCCGCCGCCTGTTTGGCAGGACGAGGACGACTCTGCGAAGACTGTTTCTTCTGCCAGCGCGAAGCTCATTAAAGCGGGCGCAGCAGGGCGATGCGGGCGTTCTGCTTGATGTTCACTCCGCAGGCCGGCACGGTGAGGACCGAACGGATCTCCCCGCCGGTGCAGACCGTGGCCGACAGGGCGCACCCGCAGCTCAGCAGCCGCTCGTTCGCGGTCAGCAGCGTCGGGCCGGCGCCATCCTTCAACTTCTCGTTGAAGCACACAACGTAGGCGCCCGCCCCCAGGCGCCACCAGCCGTACTGGTCGCCCGGCTTCTGTTCGGTAGTCTCAAGCGGATGCGTGCCGGCCGGCCGCAGCTCGCTGCCTCCGAAGTCGATCCGGCCGCGCGAGTGCACCGTCAGCACTTCGGCAACCGTCAGGTGCACGCCCTGCGCGTCCACCTGTTTGTCCCGGTAAACCGTCCCCTCCAGCCATTTGTCGAACAGCTCGTCTGGCCCCATGACCGGGCCCCCCTGCAATGTGAACGCGGGACCGGATGGTAAGCCAAGGCGGTGCGGGCGTCAACACGACGGGCGCGGCGACTTGACTCGCTCGGGCCGGATCCGTAGAGTCCGGTTCAGCCGACGGTCAACACCAAGGGGTCGGACTGTGTCCGGGCGCGTTAACAGCAGGCTGGTCACCGCCCTGCTGGTCGGCCTCTTCCTGGCGGGACTCCTTACCGTCGTTCGCCGAGCTGGGACGAGGAGGCCGGGCGCCTTGCCTTCAGACCGAGGGCCTTTCAGTCCGAGGCCGTCCGCCGTTGCCGGCGCCGTCACGCACGTCTACGATGGCGACACGATCGAGGTGTCGGGCGTCGGCAAGGTCAGGCTGATCGGCATTGACGCGATGGACGGTCATAATGCCGAACGGATGTTCAGCCAGTCGCAGCTCTACGGCCTGTCGAGCGGCGAGGTCAGGCACTGGGCGGAGCGCGCCGCAGAATTCGCCCGCCAGGAGCTGAAAGGACGCCGGGTCGTTCTGCGTCACGGCAGGGAGGGATTCGACGACTACGGTCGCACGCTCGCCTACGTCCATCTTCCAACCGGGGGAACGGGAGGGGGCGACGATTTCAACCTGCGGATGCTGAAGGCGGGCCTGGCGGCGGCCTATCGTCGGGCAGAGCATCCGCGCCGTGAGGACTATTTGCGCGCCGAGCAGGCCGCGCAGGACGAGCGGGTCGGGATGTGGAGAGATGCGCGCATTCAACCTTGATCGGGAGGGCCTGCCGGGCGGCCTCCCCGACGAATTCGGGACACGCGGCGGGGGGGTGTACGCCCTCGTGCTGAGGCTCGGCGCACGTCCCTTGCGGATGCGCGTGGGGGCGCTCGGGGTGCTGCACTTCAAGGCCGGCTACTACTGCTACGCCGGCAGCGCCCGCCGAGGCCTGAAGGCCCGCCTCGAACGGCACCTGCGCAGAAGCGCAAAGAAGAAGCACTGGCACGTGGACTACCTGCGGCAGCGGACCGAGCCCGTCGCCCTCTTCGTATGGACGGCGGACGAGGCGGCGGAGTGCGAACTGAGCCAGGCGATAGGGTGCCTGGCGGAGGCAAGCGTCAGGGGTTTCGGCGCAAGCGACTGCTCCTGCCTCAGTCACCTGCATTACTTCGCGGGCGATCCCCGGGGGCGCTTGCGGCGGCTGCGGATCCCGGGCTGAAGATCCGTAGGGGCGGTTCGCGAACCGCCCCCTGTGGGTGTCGGGAGGTGTGTTCTACGACTTGGCGGGGGTGATCTCTTCCTCTTCGACCTCCAGGGCGCTGCCGCGCTCGAAGGTCAGCTCACCGTCGTGTTCGTCCACGAAGATGCGCCCGGAAGTGAACTTGCCGGCCAGGATATGTTCGCTCAGGGGGTCTTCGAGGTACCTTTCGATGGCGCGCCTCAGCGGCCGGGCGCCGAACTCCGGGTTGTAGCCCTTCTCTATGAGCAGGTCCACGGCCGCCTTCCTTACGACGAGTTCCATCTCCTGGGCGTTGAGGCGTTCGCGGACCTTGTCGAGTTCGAGCTTGACGATGATGGTCAGGTCATCGCGGTTCAGCCCGCGGAAGACGATCGTGTCGTCCACGCGGTTGAGGAACTCGGGTCGGAAGTGCTTATCCACCTCGTCCATGAGGAGCTTCTTCATGGTCTGGTAGTCCACCTCCTCGGAGCGCCTGCGGAAGCCGAGTCCGGCGCTGTTCTTGATGACTTCGGCCCCGATGTTGGAGGTCATGATCAGCACGGTGTTGCTGAAGTCCACGCGGCGCCCGAAGCTGTCCGTCAGGCGGCCGTCCTCCATGATCTGAAGCAGCATGTTGAAGACCTCGGAGTGGGCCTTCTCGATCTCGTCGAACAGGACCACCGCGTAGGGCCGCCGCCGGATGCGCTCGGTAAGCTGGCCCCCCTCCTCGTAGCCGACGTAACCCGGAGGCGCGCCGATAAGGCGGGAGACGTTGTGCTTCTCCATATACTCCGACATGTCGATCTGGAGCAGCGCATCTTCCTCGCCAAAGAGGAACTTGGCCAGCGAACGGGCCAGCAGCGTCTTGCCGACGCCGGTGGGGCCGATGAACAGGAAGCTGGCCATCGGCCGGCGGGGGTCCTTCATGCCGGAGCGTGAGCGACGGATCGCGCGGCTGACGGCGTTGACCGCCTCGTCCTGGCTGACCAGCATCTTGTGGATCTCATCTTCCATGCCGAGCAGCCGGCTCGCCTCCTCCACTTCCAGGCGAGCCAGCGGGATGCCGGTCATCTTCGAGACGATCTCGCGCACGATCTCCTCGTCTACGAGGCCGGCGGACTCGGCGCTGGCCTCCAGCTCCGCCTGCTCGTAGGCCTTCCTCTTCTGTTCGAGCTTCTCGATGCTGTCGCGCAGGTTGGCTGCCCGCTCGAAGTCCTGCTCGATGACGGCCTCGTCCTTTTCGAGTTGGAGCCTGGACAGCTCCTGCTGCAGCTCCTTCATCTCCGGCGGGGTGGACATGCCGCGCAGCCGCACCAGGGAGCTGGCCTCGTCCACCACGTCGAGCGCCTTGTCCGGCAGGAAACGCCCGGTGATGTACCTCATTGCGAGGTCGGTGGCCTCGACAATGGCCTCGTCGGTGATCTGCACGCAGTGGTGCGCCTCGTAGCGGTCGCGCAGGCCTTTCAGTATCTCGACGGTCTCATCTCGGTTCGGCGGATCGACCATAATGGTCTGGAACCTGCGCTCCAGCGCCCCGTCTTTCTCGATGTATTTGCGGTATTCGTCGGGCGTGGTGGCGCCGATGCACTGGACCTCTCC
>JAUVVP010000459.1 GCA_030604585.1 Planctomycetota bacterium
AACTGGGAGCATTGCGTTTCCCCTCGCCACTCCATTCGCGAAGAGCGGGGCGAGACGCCCCGCCTACCCGGTACGGGTAGCCCCCGGCGTCTCGCCGGGGGTGCCGGAACACAAGGTCCGCTGCTTAACGGGCCACTAAGGGCCGGCGGGCGCCTGGCTCTTTTCCGCTTCGGGCCTGCTTGCGTTTGTCTTCGGCCGGCGTGCCCGTATAATCGCACGGTCGCCCGCCGCGGGGCGTCGTGAGCGCCGCGGCCCCCCAGCCCAACACCCGCAGAAAGGACGGTCCCCATGGCCGAACGCGACGCGAAGATCCCCTACACCGAAGAAGAACTGACCTCCCGCGGCCCCCAGCGCGCCTTCACCGGCCAGTCCCTGCGGGAGATAGCCTTCCCGCTGGGCGGCATAGGCACGGGCTGCATCTCGCTCGGCGGCCGGGGGCAACTGCGCGACTGGGAGATATTCAACCGGCCCAACCAGGGGTTCCGCCCCCAGTTCACCTTCGCCGCGCTCCGTGCCGAGACGGCCGCCGGCGGGGTGGTCTGCAAGGTGCTCGAATCCCCCCCGCTGCCGCCCTTCTCCAGCAGCTTCGGCAGCGGCCAGAACAACGGCGAGGGCCTGCCCCACATGGCCTCGTGCAGCTTCCGCGGCGAGTACCCGTTCGCCTGGCTTCAGTTCGAAGACGACGCGGCGCCCCTGCGGGTCAGCCTGGAGGCGTTCAACCCCTTCATCCCCCTCAACGACTTCGACTCGAGCCTGCCGACGGCCATCCTCATCTACCGCATCGAGAACCCCACGGATGCGCCGGTGCGTGCGCTGCTTTGCTGGACGATGGAGAACGTCGTCGGGTACGAGGGCTCCGGGCGGCTGCAACGGGCCGACCTCGGAGGCAACCGCACCGTCTTCCGCGACGACGGCGGCCTGCGGGGGCTGGTGATGGACTCCAACAAGCACCCCGCCGACTCGCACCGGCATGGCTCCCTGGTGCTGGCCACGCCCTGGCAGGCGGTAACCTACACGGGCGACATCGGGGGTGGGGGCGACTTCGAAACGGGGCACAGGTTCTGGGACGCCGCGGCCGGCAAGGGCGCCTTCGACGACGCCGACCTGGCGGAGCCGACCCCCGACGGGAAGACGGGCATCGGCGCCCTGGGCATGAAGCTCGAGCTAGAGCCCGGGCAGGCGGCGCAGGTCCCCGTGCTCATCGCCTGGCACTTCCCCAACTTCATCAAGTACTGGGGCCCGGCTCGCCGCGGGGAGAGGCCGCAGTGGCGCAACTACTACGCCGCCCGCTTCGCCGACGCATGGGAGGTCGCCGCCTACGTCAACGAGAACCTGGAACGGCTCCGCGCGCAGAGCACGGAGTACCACGACGCCCTGTTCGGTTCGAGCCTGCCCGCCTGCGTTCTGGACGCGGCCAGCTCGCAGACCTCCACGCTGAAGAGCCCCACGAGCCTGCGGCTGGAGGACGGCACCTTCTACTGCTTTGAGGGCTGCGGCGAGACCTGGGGATGCTGCGAGGGCTCCTGCACCCACGTGTGGAACTACCAGCAGGCGCTGCCCTTCCTGTTCCCCGCGCTCGAACGCTCAATGCGCACCACGGACTACGTGCACAACCTGCGCGAGGAGGACGGCCGGATGTGCTTCCGCCTGGCGTTGCCGCGGGGGACGACGGACTGGAAGTTTCACGCGGCTGCCGACGGCCAGTTGGGCGGCATCATCAAGACCTACCGCGACTGGCTGCTGTGCGGCGACGACGAGTGGCTGGGGCAGCTCTGGCCCCGCGTGAAGAAGGCGCTCGCCTACGCCTGGGAGCAGTGGGACATGGACCGCGACGGCGTCCCCGAGGGCATCCAGCACAACACTTACGACATCGAGTTCCAGGGCCCCAACCCCCTGGTCGGCGCCTTCTACATGGGCGCGCTGCGCGCCGCCGAAGAGATGGCCCGCCACCTGGGCGAGGACGAGCAGGCCGACGAGTACCGCGAGCTCTACGATAAGGGCTCCGCCAAGATGGACGAGATGCTCTTCAACGGGGAGTATTACGTGCAGAAGTACGACCCGCAGAAGGTCCGCACGCAGCAGTTCGGCGACGGCTGCCTGTCCGACCAGATGCTGGGCCAGTGGATGTCGGCCATCTGCGGGCTCGGCTACCTGTTCGACCCCGAGCACGTGCGCAGCGCCCTGCGGAGCATCTTCCGTTACAACTGGCTGCCGAGCCTGAGCGCCCACGCCAACGTGCAGCGCATCTACGCACTCAACGACGAGGCGGGGCTGCTGATGTGCTCCTGGCCGCGAGGCAGCCGCCCGTTGATCCCCACCCGCTACTGCGATGAGGTCTGGACGGGGATCGAGTACCAGGTGGCGAGCCACCTGATCATAGAGGGATTCGTCCGGGAAGGGCTGGCCATCGTCAAGGGCGTCAGGGACAGGCATGACGGCCTGAAGCGCAACCCGTGGGACGAGTGCGAGTGCGGCAGCCACTACGCGCGCGCCATGTCGAGCTGGGGGCTGATCCTGGCGCTGAGCGGCTACTACTACAGCGCGCCGCAGGGACTGATGCAGTTCGACCCGAAGCTCTGCGAGGACGACTTCCGCGTGTTCTGGTCGAATGACTCGGCGTGGGGCGTCTTCTCCCAGCGGCTGGGCGAGGGCTCCGCCGAAGCGCGGCTGGAAGTGCTGAGCGGCCGGCAGAAGCTGCGCGCCTTCCGGCTGCGAGTGAACCTGCCCGAAGGGCGCGTGACGGCCGCCGCGGACATAGGGGGCGAGGACGTTTCCCT
>JAUVVP010000266.1 GCA_030604585.1 Planctomycetota bacterium
CCGAACTGGTTCAGTTCCCAGTAGATGAGCCCGAGGAGCTGGTAGTTGACGTTCAACCGGAACGGGGAGTCCAGCTCGGTGGCAATCTGGTTGGAGCGGCCCACCAGCTCCAGGGCGCTCTGATACTCGCCGCGCAGCCATCGCGTGTTGGCCAGCTCGCTGAGCGCGCGCGCCGCCGACTGCGGCTGCTCCCTTTGCTCGGCCTCCGCAAGCGCTTCAGCGAAGAGCGCCAGCGCGGCGTCGAAATCCCCGAGCGCGCGACGGCAGAGGCCGAGGTCAATGGTTGCCCCGAGCGCCTCGGCAGCTTCGCCCGCACCCTCGTAGAGGCGGCGTGCCTGGCGGAATCGCTCCTCGGCCCGCGGCGCATTGCTTAGCCGCTTCAGGTAGATGGCGCCGATGCGCTGATGCTGCCGGGCGACGCCGGCGGGCTGCTGGAGCCCGCGATACTTCTCGAGCGCCTTCTGGAAGGCATCCAGGGCCAGCTCATAGTCAGCGGCCCGGTCGAGGCTCTTGCCCAGCTCGCCGAGGACCCTGGCCAGGTCCTTTTCCTCGCCATGCTCGCGGACCAGTTCGATGGACCGGGCGTAGGCGGCGGCGGCTTCCTCGAAGCGCTCGGCCTGCGTCAGCAGCGCCCCCAGCGATTGATGCGCCACGGCCGTCAGCGGCCCGGCCCCCGCTTCGTAGGTCTCGAGGTAGTCTATGAGCAAGCGCTGATGAAGCGCCGCCGCCTCGAAATCGTCCAGCCCGCGGAAGCACTCCACCAGGCGCTGCTGCACCTGCGCGAGCACGCGCGCCTTCTGCGTCTCCGACTCGAACTCCAGAGCGCCGGCCATGTGCCGCAGGTCCATGTAGTCGGCCGCCGCCCGCTGGAACCGCCCGGCCGCCAGATGCCCCCCGGCCTCCCGCGCCAGGTCGCTGAAGGCAAGCTTGCTGAACTCCCCGTGTTCGCGGGGGTTCATGCCGGCAAAGCCGTAGAGCCGGAACGCAGGACGATGTTCAGGCGCCAGCGCTCCAAGGCCGCGCCGGTGGGCCGCAGACGCAGCGTCCTCTCGCACTCGCTTCAGGAAGGCCCGCCAGTACTCGACGCCCCCGCCGGGCACCCTCTCGGCTCCCGTGCCATACACGACGGAGGCCACGCCCGCCGCGGTCAGCGCCCGCGTGAAGACGCGCAGCGCAGCGAATGAGTCCTGCGCAAACGCGCCCGGCGCCATAGAGCCGAACCCGGCACAGGCGGCCCGCGTGCGGTAAGTCGCCAGCTCGCCGACAGATACGCCGCTCAAGAGGCCCAGCTCTCCCGGGAACGCCAGGTGCCCGGCGGCGGGGGCAGCCGAGCGGACCTCCACGGGGTTGACGAACCAGAGGACGTCGGCATAGGCCAGCGCATCGGGCAGCTCCGACTTGTCGCGCCGCCGAACGTCGAAGTACTCGACCGGTTCATCTTCGGCGAAGAGCGCCGCCGCCCGGTCCAGCCCCACGGGCCACCCGCCGCAGACCAGCACCGACTGGCGCCCGTAGCTCTTCTGCTCGAAAGCCCAATACAGGTCGGACAGCCCGCCCAGGAACGCGACCTCGAAACGCTCGGCCAGGGTCGTCCCGTCGAAAGGCAGTATCTGCCAGGCCAGCCCGCTCAGCTCCGGCGGGCAGACCACGTAGAGCCGCTGCACGCCGGCGCCCAGCTCCCCGGCGAAGGGGCCCAACAGGGCTGCCGCCGCCTCCTGGAGCGCCTCGGACGCTGCGGCTCCCGCAAGGGCCTTCTCCACAGATGCGGCCGCGACCGTCGCCGACGCGACCCTCACCCGCTCGGCGCGAAAGGCCTCGGCCCCAAGCAAGAAGGCGGCGTAGGCGTCCCCGCCCAGGGGCTCGAAGAGCAGCAGCGCCGTGTCCCCCGGCAGCAGCTCGCGCACCGCGAACAGGTCGGCCGGATCGGGCACCAGCAGCCCGCCCGCAGGCGACGAAGCCCTGATTCGCTCCCTGACTCCATCGAGTTCCGTGAGGGCCGCATCGAACGCCTGGAAGGCCGGCGGCGGCTCCTCAGGCAGCATGTCGTCCAGCGGCAGCCGGCACCACTTCTCGCGCGCCTCCGCTGCGGCCCGGCGGGCGGCGGCCAGCTCACGGGCCATCTCCGCCAGTTCACCGCCCGGCGGGGACAGCTTCCCCGGCGCGATCGCCCGCGCCAACGCCAGCGCTTCGTGCTCGGCCGCGTAGCGCAGCGCCTCCTCGACCTCGCCGGCCTCCAGCGCAGCGCTGACAAGGCGCGCGTAGAGGCGCTTCCTGCGCTCTCGGCTCTCGACGGAGTAGTCCAGTTCGGTCAGCAGCGGTGCCGCCAGCGCCACCTCGGCGGCCTCCCGCAGGTACCGGTCGGGCTCCGACACGGCGCCCAGTTCAGCCATCTCGACCTCGATCTGCCAGGCCAGCGCGGGGAAGCCGTAGGCCACGGCCCGAGCCAGCGCGTTGTTCATCGTGGCCTGCGCACCAGCCTCGCCCAGCCTCGCCTCGATCACGGCGCGGTTATGCTGAGCTATGATCTGCCATGCCCTCGTCTCCGCATCGCGGCCGGGCGCGGCCGCCAGCCTGATGGCCAGGTCGGCGTAATCGTCCCGCAGGCGGCGCAGTTCCTCATCGGACTGCCGTCTCTCTGCGCGGGGCCCTATCGAGAGCAGGACCATCTGCGGGCCGATCTCGCCCCTCTCCCCCAGGACCTCCCGCTCCAGGCGCGTCTGCTCATCCACCCTGACGGTCGCCTTGACGCCCACCACGGGGCCGCATCCGGCAGCCGCAAAGGCCATCGCGGTCACAACCGACAGCAGCAGGGCTTCTCGCATCGTCCCGACTTTCATTCCGCGCCTCCCGTCGCCCGTGGGGCCGGCTCAAGCAGCAGTGCCAGGTTAGTGGTCAGCGCCGCCTCGCGTGCAACGAGGTGGCCGGCGCCCTCCAGTCGGATGCTCCCCAGCAGCCGGCGGTGCGCTTCGATCGCCTCGGCCGCCAGGACGTCCAGGTCCGCGGGCGGTTCGGCCTGCGCCGCCAGGTGCAGGACGGCCCTGCCGAACGAGACGGCCGCCGCCGCCGCGCCCTCCAGGTTGCCGGCTCGTTCTTCGAGCGCAACGGCCCGCCGGTAGGCGCTGGCGGCCGCCGCCGCCTTCGCCCGCGCCATTTCGTAGGCGCCGATCTGGCTCCAGACCACCGCTTGCTCGTTCAGCACGTCCGTCTGGTCCGTGTCCGCCGGAAGCTCGGCGTAGAGTTCGACCTTGCCCGTCAGGTAGCGGACGGCCTCGGCATAGTTGCCGGCGGCGGCACTGAGCCGGCCCATGTAGGTGTAAAGGAGCCGCTTCTCGGCATCGGCGTCGAAGCCGGCCGGCCCTTTCTTGCGTCCGAGCGCCACCTCGATGTCAATCGTGAACAGGCCCGGTCCCTTCTCCTCCTCCCACTCGATAACGCCCACCGCCGCCAGCCGCTCGACGGCCTTCTTCAGCAGGTCGTAGGCCTCGGTCAGCCTGGCCGGCTCGGCCTGGCCTTCCTGCACGGCCAGGTAGAGGTTGACGGCCAGGTTGCGGTGCGCCCGGAGGAGGTTGCGGCGGTAGCCGGCAGCGGCCCTCGGGTCCTCCTCGATGAGGGCCTCGACGACCCCCGCGTAGCGGCGGTAGTGCTCCACGGCACGGCCGTAGTCCCCGTCGAGGTGGTAGGCAGCGAGAGCCGGTCGAGCGTCTCGGCGCGCCGCCTCAGCAGGGGCACGGTCTCGCCTGCGTCCCTCGCCGACTCGCGCTGCATGGCCAGCGCCCTTCCCAGGAGGTCGGCGGCGAACTCATAGTCCCCCGACGCAATCGCGCTGCGCCCGATCTGACGCAGCGCCGCCTCGCCGTGCGCGCCGACGAACGAGAAGCCGGCCCCCATGGCCCGCCGGTAGTAGTCGTAGGCGGCTTGCGGCTGGTCAACCAGCATGTAGCCCTCGCCGACGTTGAAGAGCAGGTTGGCGTAGTTGGCCGGGTCGTGCTCGGGCCGGCTCAGGCCCAACGCGGCCATGTAGGCGTCAAGAGCACGTATCCGGTGCTCGTCCCGGCCGGTCGTCAGGGCCAGACGGCTCAGCAGGAAGCCCCGAAGCTGGTGGTAGTAGGGCACTTCGGACGCGGTGAGGATCGCCCGTCCGGTCAGCCGCAGGGCCTCCCGGTCGATCCGGGTGCGGAGCCTGGTCGCCCGCCTGTCGCCGACCCAGTCGCTCGGCCCGTAGTAGCTGTAGGCAAGTGCCAGGGCGTAGTGGGCCAGGTGGTCGCGCGGGTCCGCCTCGACCCGCGGCCGGTAGCGCAGTATCGCCTCAGCGACCCGGTCCAGCCGGGCGTAGGATTCCACGAGACCGCGGTGCGCGGCGGCCAGGTCCGGGTCGAACGCCAGCAGTTCCGCATAGGTGTTCAGCGCGAGCTGCACGTCGCCGAGCCGCAGCTCCCGCTGAGCCTTCATGAGCTTGGTGCTGAGGTAGCCCCGCCGGGCCCGCTCATAGAACCGGCC
>JAUVVP010000122.1 GCA_030604585.1 Planctomycetota bacterium
CAAGGCGGCAGGCGCAAAACGCCGGAAGCGTGGCTGAAGCCACGTTGAGGACGTTTTGCGCCGACAACACAGCCATCGGGCTTCGCAGCCGGCCGCAGTAGATCCGGGTTTTGCAATAGCCCCTAAGTCGGTGCCTGCCCCAGCGGCTCAAGGAGGAGAGAATGGTGGACATGTCGAAGTTGGCCATAGAGGGCGGGACGCCGGTGCGCACTGACCGCATGCCGCCGCGGGGATTGATCACCGAGGCGGAGAAGCAGGCCGTCGTCGAGATGTTCGACGAGGCCATCGCAGAGGGCAGCGCCTTCGGCTACAGCGGTCCCCGGGAGAGGCAGTTCGAGAAGGACTTCGTCGAGTTCATGGGCGGAGGCTTCGCCGACGGCGTGAACTCGGGCTCGAACGCGGTCTACTGCGCCCTCGGCGCGCTTCAACTGGACGCCCTGTCCGAGGTCATAGTGCCCGCCGTCACCGACCCCGGCGGCATCATGCCCATAGCGCTGCTCGGCCTTGTGCCGGTGGTGGCCGACACGGACGGGGAGGGCTTCAACACGTCCGCCGAGCAGCTCGAGCCGCTCATCACCGGCAGGACCCGCGCCGTCGTCATCCCGCACATCATGGGCGAGCCGGTGGACATGGACCCCGTCATGGAACTGGCGCGCAAGCACAACCTGTACGTCGTGGAGGACTGCGCCCAGTCCCACGGCGCCAGGTACAAGGGTCGCCTGGTGGGCACGATCGGCGACATCGCCTGTTTCTCCACTATGTTCGGCAAGCACTTCACTACGGGCGGCCAGGGCGGCATCGTCTACACGCAGGATGAGCAGTTGCACTGGGAGGGCCGCCGCTTTGCCGACCGGGGTAAGCCCTTCAACCTGGATGCGCAGGACAACGTGCGGGCCGGCCTCAACTGCAACCTCAACGAGATGGGCGCCGCCATCGGCAGTGTCCAGCTGAAGCGGCTGCCCGAGATGATTCAGAACCGCCGCCTCATCGGCGAGGCCGTCAAAGGGGGCCTCGAGCATGGCCTCGCCGTCAAGCTGGGGCGGCAGGTGCCCGAAACCGAGTGCTCCTACTGGTACCTGCGGGTGAAGTTGAACCTGGAGGCCCTGCGCGTGGACAAGCAACAGTTCTGCCGGGCGCTCAGCGCCGAGGGCATCCCCTGTCTGGCGGACTATCCGGCGATCCCGTGCTTGGCCCGCTGGTTCCGCGACAAGGCGGTCTTCGGCAAGAGCCGCTTCCCCTGGGAGTGCTCGGATTACGCCGGTCCACGCAAGCCCCTGGCCCGCACGGAGAATGCTGTGAAGACCATGATGGACAACATCCCGATCCCCCTGCACGAGAACTACGAGCCCGAGCTGGCCGATCAGATCGTCGCCGCCCTGAAGAAGGTGGAGAAAGCCTACCTGAAGTAGGCGCGGCCTGGGACAGTGGCGGCTTAGTCTGCCGGTGGGCCCCGGCGTGTCGAGGAGTGTGGCACATGCTGGCACGTCTGTCGTCCCGTGAGCGGATGCTCATGGCGTTGGAGTGCAAGGAGCCGGACTACGTGCCGTGTTGCTTCAGCGCCTTCATGGCCTTGAGTGAGAAGTGCGCCGGCCAGGAGGAGTTCGTTGACCGGCAACTGGAAATGGGCCTGGACGTGGCCGTCGGCATCGGTGATCTCCCGATACGGCACGAACCGACGGTTGCCATTCGTGAATGGCGCGAGGATCCACCCGACGGACCCTATCCCGTGTTGCACTGTGAGTACCGGACGCCCGCCGGCGTCCTGCACAGGTCCGTTAACAAGAGTGAGGACTGGCCCCACGGCGACCACGTTCCCTTCCTCTCCGATCACGTCATCCCGCGCGCTACCAGGCAGCTTGTGACGCCGGAGGACAGCCTGGATGCGCTCCGCCACCTTCTGGCTCCTCCGAGCGACACAGACGCCCAGGCCTACGGCCGGAAGGCGGAGGCGTCGAAGGCCCTGGCGGCCGAGCGCGACCTGGTGACCATGGCCGGCACCGCCATGCACGGCGACATGGCGTGCTGGCTGAGCGGCATCCAGGACCTGATGATGATGTGCGTCGACCAACCCGAGTTCGTCCGTCAGTACATGGACCTCATCGAGCAGTGGAACCGGCGCAGAATGGACGTCGTTCTGGGCCAGGGCGTGGACATATACATCCGGCGCGGCTGGTACGAGAGCGCCGACTTCTGGTCGCCGAACCTCTACCGCGAGTTCATGCTCCCGGCTCTGAAGCGCGACGCGGAGCAGGCGCACGCTGCGGGCGCCCGGCTCGGGTACATTGTGAGCTGCTCCTCGATGCCGCTGCTGGACCTCTTCATCGAGGCCGGCGTGGACGTGCTGCTCGGCGTTGATCCCGCGCAGGACCGCATGATGGACATGCGCCTGCTGAAGGAGAGAACGGCGGGCAAGATGGCCCTCTGGGGCGGCGTCTGCGGCTACCTGACCATCGAGTGCGGCACGCCCCAGGACATCCGGCGGCAAGTGCAGGAGGCGATCTCGATCCTGGCGCCCGGCGGCGGGTTCATCCTGGCGCCCGTCACCAACGTGCGCGCCGATACGGACCAGTCCTGGCACAACGTCAGGACGATGATCGACGAGTGGAAGCGTATCCGCGTGACCGGTGTTTAGGCTGGGCTTCCGGCATCAAAAGCAAGCACGTGGCACGTGCTCCAGTTGCCCCCCACGGGCCCCTTTCTCAGCGGTATCGGGCCAGCTCGTAGAACGACCCCAGGAACTGCCTCAAGTTGTCCTGCACGCGCGGGGTCACAAGCATGTTGTAGAACTGGACGACCAGGCCGCCCCCGGGCGCTGCGTCCCGCATCAGCGCGCGCAACTCCGCGAGCACGTCCTCCCCGGTGCCGTGTGCGTAGACGCTCTGCGTAGAGCAGCAACCCCAGAGGGTCAGACGGTCGCCAAAGTCCCTCTTCACCTCGACGGGCGGCATAGCCTCGGGCTGGCAAGGATTGACGGCCGTGACGCCGACCTCGATCAGGTCCGGCAGCAGCGGCGTCAGTGCGCCGTCGCTGTGGTAGAGCACCTGGATGTCGGGGTTCACTTCGCGGGCCGCCGCCACGGCCCTCGCGTGATGGGGCTTGATCCATTCGCGATACATCTCGGGCCCGATGATCAGGCCGACCTGGGTGGCGATGTCATCGCCGATGCGCAGCACGTCCACACCCGCCTCGGCGAAGCGCCGGGCCTGGAAGCAGCGCCGCTCCGTGAGGGCTTCGAAGAGGGCGCGCACGTAGTCCGGCCGCTCGTAGAAGTCCAGGAACAGCCTGTCCATGCCCCGCATGCTGTAGGCCGTCTCGAGCACCGTCTGCGACATCTGGCCCAGCACCGTGAACTCCTCGCGCCTGGCCGCGCGAACCTCCTCCTCCAGATGCGCGTGACACTCCTCAGCCGTGACGTCGGGGAAGGGGTACCCCTCCAGTTCCTCCACGGTGTTGAGCTCGCCCAGGGGGTACCAGTACTTGTGGCCGGCCCCGTGGCCCTCGGCGGTGCTCAGTGCGACCCGGCCGACTCCGAAGGGCGTCACCTCCGCTTCCTCGGGCAGGCCGGGCAGGTAGGGGGCGAACGCCTCGCGGTCGGCCTCCAGGTTGAACGTGAGGTACCTGAAGTCGCCCTGCGTGAAGCACTCCCGCTCATCCTCGCCGAGCTCCAGCTCGTCGCACCATTCACGGGCCCGCCCGGTCGGGAACCCAATGCTGTCGAAGGGCACCCGGTCGGCCTCCTGGTGGGCGAGGATGCGGGCCACTCGCTCTCTTGATCGGTAGCCCACGCGCGCCTGCCTCCATGCGAGAAAGGGGCTGCTCCCCTCGTGCTTGTATGCGATTGGCGGTGCTCCTGCAACTGCCCGGGACACGAATCCGACCCCATACCCGTCCAGGAGCCCGTCGAACAACGTATCTCCAAGGGTGCCGATGGGGTCATAGAAGGGGGGGCCGTGCATAGCGTTGCATAAGCACACGCTCCTCCATACAATAACCTCCCGTGGCCGGGGTGCAGATGCCGGCCGCCGCAACCGAGGCGCTTCACACGGTCCGCAAGGCCCGGAAGGAGGCAGTCGGATGAGTGTCACTGTGTCGCAGCAATGGGGCGAACGCTTGCGGAAAGTGGTCCCCTGGGGCAGCAGCACGTGCTCCAAGTCCCCCAGGCTCATGCCCGACGAGCCGGGCGTCATCGTGCGCGGCAAGGGCTGTCGCGTCTGGGACGCGGACGGGCGGGAGTATATTGACTACCGCAACGCGCTCGGGCCGATCACGCTGGGCTACCGGTTTCCCCCCGTGGACGAAGCGATCCGCAAGCAACTCGAAAGCGGCATCCTTTTCGGCCACCCCCACCCCCTGGAGGGCGAGGTGGCCGAGATGGTCTGCGAGGTCATCCCGTGCGCCGAGCGCGCCCGCTTCCTTAAGACGGGCGGCGAGGCCGTCGCCGCGTGCATCAAGCTCGCCCGCTACCATACGGGCCGCGAGCACGTGGTACAGATCGGTTACAACGGCTGGCTCAACAGCCTGGCCCGCGGCGGGCGCGTAGGGCCGCGGCAGGTTGCACGCTCCGCCCCACCGGGCGTGCCCGAACCGCTGAGCGACCTGCACCACTCGGCCGGCTGGAACAACACCGAGGGCCTGGAGATGCTGTTCGCCGACATCGGCGACCAGGTCGCCGCCCTTGTCGTCTCAGCGGACTACGCCCGCATGCCCGAGGGCAAGACCTTCTACCCGTTCCTGCGCGAGCTGACGAACAGATACGGCGCCGTCCTGGTCTTCGACGAGATCGTCACGGGCTTCCGCGTCGCCACCGGCGGCATCCAGCAGTACTTCAACGTGACGCCCGACCTGGCCGTGTTCGCCAAGGGCGTCGCCAACGGCATGCCGCTCTCCGTCTACTGCGGCAAGGCCGAGATCATGGAGAAGCTCGACAGGGCCATCGTTTCCTCCACCTACGGCGGCGAAGCGCTCTCGCTGGCCGCTGCGAAGGCCACCATCGAGACCTACCGGACCCGGAACGTCATCGAGCACATCTGGCAGAAGGCCGAGCGCGTCTGGTCCGGCTTCGCCGACCTGTTCAGGCAGTACGGCATCCCGGCGCACATGAAGGGGCTCTGGCCGTGCATCGCCATCCTGTTCGACGGCGATGCGCCGGAGGGCTTCGAGGCGCGCTTCTACCGCGCCGCCTACCGCCACGGCGTCTCGCTCTACAACATCCCCTATGTCACCTTCAGCCACCAGGACTGCGACCTCGACGAGACCCTGGAGCGCATGGAAAGAGGGGTGAAAGAACTATGATCGTTGACGTGCACGTTCACGCGCTGCCGCACCGCGGCCAGGACGCGCTGCCCGAGGTCGCCCGCCAGGGCCGCATCAACGGCCTCTCGCTGGCGCTCGTCTCGATAGGCGGCTCGATCTCGCAGTACCCGGGCCAGGACGAGGTCCGCACGTGCAACGACGAGGCGCGCGACTTCACAGAGCGCTCGGCCGGCCTCTGCCGCTGGCTCGCCTACCTCAGCCCCCAGAACGCCAACTGGCGGGACGAACTCGAACGCTGCATCGAAGGCGGCGCCATCGGCGTCAAGCTCTGGACCGCCTTCAAAGACGCCGATGGCAGCATGGACAACGCCGTCGAGCTGGTCCGCGAGGTCGGTGCGCGGGGCCTGCCGCTGCTGATCCACACCTTCCAGAAGTCCGCCGGCAACTTCCCGGGCGAGATCACCATCCCCGAGTTCGCCATGCTCGCCGAGGCCTGCCCCGACGCCCAGATGGTCGGCGCGCACGCGGGCGGCAACTGGCGACACAGCATCGGCGTCTTGCGCGACCGCGCGCCCAACGCGCACGTGGACGTCTCCGGCTACTACCCCGAGCGCGGCCTCGTCGAGGCGCTGGTGCGCGACATCGGCGCCGAGCGCGTGCTGTTCGGCAGCGACCTGGCCGGCCGCACCCTCGCCTCGCAGCTCGCCAAGGTCGTATTCGCCGACATCGCGGAAGAAGAGAAGGAACTCATCCTCTGGAAGAACGCCGCGCGCCTCTTCAGCCTCGAGGGCATCCCGCCCGCCCCGTCCGCGCCGCTCAGGCCGGTCGAGGAACTGCCCGACTTCAAGACGGAGCACTTCTGCTTCTGCGGGCGCTGGCCGTTCTACGAAGGGCCCTGGGTCGAGCCGCCGGAGCTGGACGAACTGCTCGGCGAGGCGGGCATCGAACTCGCCTACACGGGCGACTTCGACACGCTCTACCGCCAGGACCTGGAGTGGGCCAACAACCGGTTCCTCGCCGGCGTTCGGGGCACGAGGCGCATCGCGCCGCTGGCGACCGTGAACCCCTGCGCGCACAACTGGCGGAGCGTCATCC
>JAUVVP010000033.1 GCA_030604585.1 Planctomycetota bacterium
ACGGCTGCCGGCAGTGCCGCTCGGTCAGCAGCGCGTAGAGCCGCATCGCCTTCAGTTTCTCGCGTGCGCCCACCATCACCCCACACTCTCGCAGAAGCGCGCCACGTTTTTCAAGCTGCCGCGACGATCTCGACGGCGCCCTTCCCACGCCTGGCGCGGAACTGGGCGCCTCGGAACCTGAAACCCGAGACTCGAAACTCGGCGGCTGCGCCCTTAGGTCTCCCTACACAACCCCGGGCCGAGACGGCCCGGCTACCGCGCTTAACGCATGGGACCTTAGCTTTGCAGGGATCAACAGTTAAGACACGGATTGACACGGATGAAGACGGATGGAAGCCTAATCTCGTTATGCTCGATCAAAGGCATTGCCCGAGCCTGTTGTGGACCTCGTAGCCCGCACCGATGACCTGTTGGGGCAGGCTTGTCCTGAGCGGAGCAGAAGGGTTGCCGGCGCTGCGGCACAGGGGCCTCATTCGTTGGGCGGGACGGCTCGCGGCGGGCTGAGGAGCGACTCGATCCGGCCCGCGGCCACGCCCTGCCTTCCCAGGAAGGCGGTCAGCACGGTGACGTCCGGGAAGGCGTCGTCGAAGAAGGCGCAGCCGGCCTCGGTCCTGATGCGCGCTTCGTCCTCCAGGCACGCGGGCACGAAGACGGTGTCGCCGCGACGTATTTCGAGCGCGCGGCCGCCGGCCGAAAGCTCAGCCTGCCCTTCCAGGCAGTGCAGCACGCGGTAGCTGCCGTAGCGCGGGCCCAGGTCGCAGGCGCCGGCGGCGCTCAGGCTGATGCGGCTCTTGACGAAGTGCGGGTCGGCCACGATCACCTCGACGAGTTGCCCCCCGCCGGCCTCCACGGAGACGGGCTCGACGCGCCGCAGGCCGGCCTCGGGGTCAACGAGGCGGAAGCCCAGTTCAGGATACTCGCCGGGCCGGCGCCCGAAGTCGTAGACGCGCACGGTGGGGTTGGCCTGGAGGTCCTGGTCCACCTCCATCCTGCCTTCGGCGGCGGCGGCGACGGTCGCGTCGTCGGGGTGGACCTGCACGCTGAGCAGGTCGTCCTGGACCAGCAGGATCTTGCTGAGCGTCGGCAGCAGGCTCTCGCCATAGCCCTGCTGGACCTCGTCAATGATGAGGGCGCTGTCCGGCCCGACGGCAAACATAGTGTGCAGGGCGCCGGCCGGTGCGAGGAAAACCTCGCCGCCCCGGAGGGGCTCGATGAGCCCGAACAGCCGGTGGACTTCGTCGGACCAGGCCTCGACGTTCGGCTCCAGGCTCTGGGTGCGGATTATGCGCTCCAGGTGGGCGGCGTCTTCCCCGGAGCGCGGGCCGGCCGCCACGCCCGTGCGTCCCTCGGCGGCGCGGATGTGCCAGGCCTCCGTCTTGCCGCGATGCGGGTTATCCTCCAGGTGGGACAGGACCCGTGCGCCGAGCAGCGGCTCGAGGGCATCCCGGCCCTCGGCGGAGGCCTGCTGGAGCAGCTCGGCCAGCGTCTTGCGCAGCGCGGGCTCGACCACAACGTTCGAGTAGTTGCCGGGGCCGGTCTGCGCGGAGGCGAGCCAGAACTCGCCGACCCCCATCTCGATTCCCGTGAACCTGCGCGCCCCGCCGTGCACCAGGCCCCAGGGCTTGGTCACGATGGCGGGCGCAAGCTTCCACAGTCCCGGTTTCTGCATTCTTGCGTGGCCTCCGTGACCTGCTCAGTCCCGGGCGCTCGCCGAAGGGGGGAAGACCCACTGGAGGTACTTCTCCCGGACGCCTCCCTCCTGGGCTCCGCCGGCGTGGACGAGGACGCGATAGCGGAAGCAAAGGTTCTGCCCGGCCGGCAGGACGTAGGAACCGTCAACGCTCTCGTCCACGAAGGAGGACAGCCCGAAGGGATTCGCCGTCATCAGGCCATAGTCGCGCACGTGCCAATAGGTCGGGTAGCGCAGGTTGGACGGATGGTCGAAGACGGCAATGCCGACGGTATGCTCGCCGACGCGGCCCGAGTAGTCGCACCAGCTCGCCCGCTTGCCCCAGGTCTCGGCCTCCGTGACGGCGCCCAGTGAGTTCCGGATGCGGCCGGTGCGGGTGCCCTCCATCGTTGCGGCCACGCGCAGGGAGATGATGCCGCCCTCCTTGGTGTCGCCGAATCGCACGTCGCGCTCGCTCGCATAGAAGGTCACGTCCAGGTCGAAGAGCCGGAAGCTGGGCGGCACGTTGTAGAACCGGTATTCGAGGCGGTCCTGCATGACGCGTGCGCCGGCGACGTCCACCCAATCGTTGAGGGCGACGATGCGGCCGAAGACCGGCCCGCCGTCGGTCGCGTCGAAGTAGCGGTGCACCATGCGTCCGCTGCCTTCCTCCTCGCTCCAGTTGTCCGAGCCGTTCACGTCGCCCCAGGAGACCCAGAGCGAGCGGTGGTGGACGTGGTCGCTGGAATCGCCCTCGACCTCTTCCTGGGGGTAGGCGCGCGTCACCCCCTGGCCGAAGGGGCCCACGAGCGGATAGAGGCACGGTTTGGGCACGCCCTCGCCGTAGAGGTAGCGCGTGAAAAGCTCGCCGCCAATCTTCACGTCCACGCGGCCATCGTCGGTGTTCTTGACCGTCACCGCCGATGCCGCTGGCCGCTCGGCCGACCGGCGCAGCACGTACTCCTTCTGCTGTCCGGCGGCAAGGGAGTTCACTATCCAGTGGAGCTCTGCGCCGCCGGCGGCGGGGACCGACTGGAAGGGGACCGGCACGTCTTCGGCGAGGTCCGTCAGCACACTGTCGTCAAGCTCCCGCTGGGAACGATTGACGCGCGCGCTGACGGGGCAGAAGGCCACCGGGCGCCGACTGCCGTGAAGGACGATCCTGAGTTCCTGCATTGCGTTCTGGCTCCTCTGCGTGCGGATCAATCCGGGTGCCGGCCTCCCGGTTACGCGAAGACATCCTTCAGGTATTCGAGGCTTTCGCGGGCGATCCTCTCGGGGCCGGCGGCGAAGTCGAACACCTCGACCGAGACGTAGCCGTCGTAGGCCGCCTTCCGAAGCGCGGCGGCAATGGGCGCGAAATCCGTATCCCCGAATCCGGGCCCTTGCAGGTTCGCGTCATTGGCGTGGAAGTGCACCAGGTAGGGGGCCGACTTGCGGATGATCTCGGGGATCGGCTCCTGGTCGGCGTGCATCGCCTTCACGTCGAGCATCGTGCGGCAGGCGGGGCGGCCGACCGCCGCGAGCAGGCGGCGCGCCTCGGCGGCCGGCCGGCGGACAGTGGTCTCCCGGCTGCCCAGCGGCTCGATGCAGAGGCAAACGCCCCGGGCTGCGGCATGCTGGGCGAGTTCGCCGAAGACGGCGACGCTGCGCTCCCAGACCTCCTCGTAGGTCTGCTCCGGGGGGACGTTGCGCTGTTTGGGCGAGCCGACGATCATCTTCCGCCCGCCGATGTCGGCACAGAAGTCAATCTCGGCCCTCAGGTAATCGGCCGTCCGGGCGCGCACCTGTGGGTCCGGGCTGTTCAGGTGCAGGCCCTCGGGCTTGGCCAGCAGCCAGTGGAGCCCGACGATCTGAAGGCCCCGGCGGGCCGCCGTCTCTTGCAGGCGCCGGCGCTGCGACGGGCCGATCTCTTCCACCGAGTCGCTCAGCGTGAAGGGGGCGATCTCGACGCCGTCATATCCGGCGTCGGCGGCAAGCTTGCAGACCTCTGCGAAGTCCCAACCCTCGCAGAACTCGTTACACATCGCGAATCTCATGCGGCGACCTCTCGACGGGACTGACGGGGGCGATCGCGCGCCAGGAGCTTATCCCGCCCGCGCCTGCTCACTCGTCCGGACCCTCTTGCCGCTGCGGGCGGAGCTCCTCCTCGATCATGGCGATGAAGGGGCCGAAGAGCCGCTTGTTCCGCTCGTTCAGCTCGGCCAGCCGCTCGTGGAGGTGTCTCACTTTCTGCAGTTTCTGGTACTCGGTCCTGGGGAAGTGGACGAAGTCGATCTCGCGCAGGTTGATGTGAGCGGGGGCTTCGGCCTTTCCTTCGTGGATGCAGACCAGCGGCAGCAGGCCGATACGCCGCAACTGCCTGACCAGGCCCTCGTTGGCGTTCAGGATGATCGCGGTCTTGCCGGCCCTGTGCGGGCTGGCCGTGGCGGCATCGGCTACGACGCCCAGGAACGTGCTGTCCATCCCCTTGCAATCGGCCAGGTCGAAGGCAACGTACTTGCACCCGGCCCGGAACATGGCGCCCACGAAATCCGGTATGCCGAGGCTGTTGTGTTGAGTGGCGAAGCCGAACGCCTTCAGGTAGACGGTTCGCCCTATGACGGCTATTTCAATACGGTCTTGTTCAGACAACGGTGCATCTCCCTGACCATTGGCGTCCGTTTATGCAATGTCCGGCCCTCCCCGTGTGGGTAGGTCCGGCGTCTCGCCGGACTCCGGGCCGAGACGGCCCGGCCACTGCTGTGAACGCATAGGGGTATAGTTCTGCAAGGGCTAATAACACTCCCCCAAGTTTACCGCCGGCGCGAGGTTCCCACAACCCTCCCGCAGCAGTGCTTGAACTTCTTGCCGCTGCCGCACGGACATGGGTCGTTGCGCTGTGGACGCGAACGGGGCGCTGCGGCCGGGCGGTCCTGTGCCTGCGGCGCCGCCGGCGGGCGCATCTCGAACCTGCCGGCGGCCACGTCCCGCCCGATCCGGTCCAGGAAGGCGTGCAGGCGGGGCCTGACGGGCTTCTGCTTGATCTCTCGCAGCGTGGAGAAGACGTGGTCGAAGATGCGCACCTTCGCCTCGCAAAGATACGGCACGCCGTCCTCGGCTATGCCCAGCTTGCGGCGATGTCGGTAGCAGCCGCCCCGGCAGTAGCGGAGCCACCGGCAGTCCTTGCACAGCGCGGGCAGGTGCTCCGCCTCGCGGGCGAAGGCGCGGAACGTCGGGCCGCTCAGCATCTGCTCCAGCGTCTGCTCGCGCACGTTGCCCAGGCGATATCGCTCCTCCACGAAGAAGTCGCAGGGATAGACGTCGCCGTTCCACTCGACGGTCACCAGGTTGGAGCAGTCTTCCCGGTACTCGCAGCACTCGGGCGGCAGGTCGAAGAACTGATGCAGCCAGTTGTCGATCCTTCGGATGTAGTAGGTCGGGTCGTCATTCTCGACCCAGGCGTCGAACAGAGCCGTCATGAAATCGGCGTACTGGCCGGCCGTGATGGAGTGCTCCGACACGGCGCCGGCCGTGCCGTCCGGCTCGGTGCAGGGGATGAACTGCGAGAAGTGGAGGTCGTTCTCCAGCAGGAACTCAAAGACGCCGTCGGGATGCCGGACGTTGGCCTGGCTGATGACCACCAGGACGTTGAACTCGACGCGGTGCTTCTTCAGCACCTCCAGCGCGCGCATGGCCACGTCGAAGGCGGGCTCGCCGTTGGGGAAGCGGCGCACGCCGTTCAACTGGCGCGGGCCGTCCACGCTTAGGCCGACCAGGAACTTGTTGGCCGCCAGGAAGGTGCACCACTCATCGTCCAGCACGACGCCGTTGGTCTGGAGGCTGGTGCCGAAGCAGTCCCCCGGCCGGGCATGCTTGCCCTCGATCTGGACGACCTGCCTGAAGAAGTCCAGGCCCATCAGCGTGGGCTCGCCGCCCTGCCAGCCGATCTTTATCTCCCGTGGGCCCAGGGCCAGGTACTGCCGGCAGACCACGTCCACGATGCCCGGTGACATGCGCGGCCTCCGCACGTCCGGGTAGAGGTCGCCCACCGGGCGGTAATAGCAGTAAGCGCAGGCCATGTTGCAGTCGGAACTGGCCGGCTTGATCAGTATGCCCAGGTTCGGCTTCTTCATGCAAACCCCGACACAGGTTCTCAGCCGCCGCCCCGGCCATTATAGCAGCGGCCAGAGGGCACTTCATCCGCAATGCCCCGCCGACAGTGCGGGCAGACGGTGCCCGGACCAGGGCGCCTCACCCCGTGCCCCGCAACAGCCAGGACCGGCTGTTGGCCAGCGCCACAAAGGCCCGCACCACAGCGGCCGTCAGCAGCAGGACGCCTGCAACCCGCCAGGCGCTCCAGGCGCCGAATGGCTGCTCGTTGGCGATGTACCCGAGGGCAGCGGTGCCGACCACGGCCACGACGATCCAGATCACGTACAGCCCCATGCGCGCCCACGCGATGCGGTAGCGCGCCAGCAGGTGCAGGAGCAGGGCCGCCCCGGACGCGGCCGCAAGGGCAGCGGCGCCCAGGCCCAGGTCGCCGCTCTGCTCCAGCGTGCGCTTCAGGGCGTCCACCTGCGCTGCGCTGGTCTCGATCGAGCCGATGGCCCTGGCTGCTGCCTGCGCGAACTGCTGCCGGTATGCGGCGCTGCCCGCCAGCGCGCCGTGAAGGACGACGGCGCAGCCTGCCAGGCAGAGGGCCAGGCCCAGCGATCCGAGGCTGTGCGCGGCGGCCGTCGTGCCCGGGCGCTGCCGTTGTCCGGCCGCGTCCACGTCCCGGACCTCGGACCGCCGCCACCGTCCGACCAGAACCACGGCCGCCCCGAACAGGACGGCCAGCAGCAGTCCGGCGGCGCCCAGAACCAAGGTCACGCCCGGCGCAGCCGGACGCGGAGTTGCCCGCACCTCACGCACCCAGGCGACCGTCAACAGCAAGAGGACCAATCCCCAAAGCGCACCCAGAACCGAATAGACCTCCGCGCGCCCCTGCCGTCCCTCCACGTGCACGGCGATCAGCAGGAACGCGATCAGGGCCGTGGCAGCGGCATATCCCTCCCAGTGTGCCGAGAGCCTCCCCAGGTGCAGGCCGAACTCCACGGCGGCGTGCGCGCAGCGTCTGGCCAGGCCGGACAGCTCGAACAGCGTCGCCTCCACCTCCGGACCCAGGTGCAGCAGCAGAGCCAGGGCCAGCCCCGCCGCCGACGCCACTACTCCGAGGCCCACCAGGAAGCTCAAGTGCGAGCCCCCGGGCGCCGCCAGGGGCGGAGGCGCGGCCGCCCGGGATGCGGCTCTGAAGCCCCGACGCGGCCATGCGGCCCGCACGACCGATCCCCAGGCCTCTGCCAACCTGACCAGCAGGGCGACCAGCACCGCAAGGAACAGCGCCCTGCCGGCGAAGTAAGAGCCCAGCAGGCGGCCGACAGGCGTCGTCAGCGCAGGTACCCGGAACGGGGGGAGCAGCCGCGAAATGCAGAGCAGGGCAAACAGCACCCCTGCGCAGAGCACCGGCGCCCACACCGCCGCCACCAGTCGGAAGCTCCAGCGCACGCGCGAGGCCGCCGCCACGTGCAAGACCAGAACCGCCAGCAGCGCCGCCACGCCGGCCACCGCGCCGGCGGTTCCTCCGAAGAACGAGCCCACCGGAGACACCACGTGCGCCGCCGCGCGCACGAGCTGCCTCCCGACGCCCAGAACCAGCAGGTCCTCCAGCAGGCGCCCGGCGCCGTGCAGAACCGACCCCAGGCCGGCCAGCGCACGCGGCTCACCCGCCCGCAGAGCGAACAACACGCAGAGGCAGGCGCCGCTGAGCACCCATCCTGCCGCGGACAGCAAGCGAACGTCCCCGCGCAGGACCTCGTCGGGGCGTTCGCAGCGGGCCCGATGGCGTCTGGCCACAAGGCCGGAGGCCGCAAGGACCAGCCCGACCACCAGCACGCACCACAGGAAGACGACCACCGGCTGCGGGGGACCGACGCCTTGCGCCAAGGCGACCAGCCCGTGCAGCGAGCAGAACACGAGCACGGCCAGGCCAGTGGCCGGCATCAGCGCCCACCGGCTGACCCAATCGCCCCGCGTCTGCACGAACCATGCCCCCGCGACGGCGGCCACAGTGCCGGTGGCAAGCAGCAGCAGCTCCAGCCTGTCCGCATGCCAGTGGAGCGGCAGCCAGACGGCCAGGCACGCCGTGCCGGCCAGGGCCACCAGCGACCACGCAAAACCCGTCGCATCGCGCAGGTCGGCCGGCAGGCGACCGCGTTTCCGCCACGCCAGGACAGCGCCCGCAAGCAGCAGCGGCGCGAAAGCCGCCGCCTCAAGGGCCGCTGCGCCCGTCGCCAGGCCGAGGGACGCTTCGGCGATGCCATGCTCCAGCGCCGCCCGCCAGGCCAGGAACGCACTGGCCCCGACCAGCGCCGCCACGCAGGCAGCGGCCGCGGCCGACCACGCCTTCCGGTGCGCCTGCGTTCGGCGCACCGCCTCCCGTGATACGACGAAGCCGACGCCGCACGCGACCACCGCAGCCAAGCCCGGCCAGCAGTCTCTCAAGGACATGCCCGTCCAGGCCGGCCCCGCTCCAAGGGGTCTGTAGCCCGTCAGGGACTGGAGAACCAGGAGCGCCAGAAACACGGCGGCCGACACCGCCGCCGTGCGGCACGCCCAGCCGCGACCTCGCAGGCATTGGACGTAGACCATGCAGCCGGCCAGGCCCAGCAGCCCGAAGACGGACAGTTCCGTCAGCAGATCGCTCAGCGGCTCGCCATAGATGAACCGGCCGGCCGAGCGCAGCAGAGCACCGGAAGCGACAAGGGCGGCGGCCGCCAGGCCGGCGACGCCGAAGACACGGTGACACACGATCCGGGCCGGTGCGCCGGCCACCAGGAAGGTGCGCACGACCAGTGCGATCACCGCGAAATCGAAGGCGAGCACCGGGCCCCGCCATGCCACCGGCCTGGCGCCCATCAGCAGCGCCAGCACGATGGCAGCCACGGCAAGCACGACGCCGACGGCGCCCGTCAGCAGCAGCCAGCGGCCCAGCCACTGCGCCGCTGCCGAAGGCCCCTCAGGCGGCAGCAGTTCGGCCAGAGGGCGCTCGACCGTCTCCTCCCCGGGGGGAAGCGCCGGGCCTTCCTCCGCCCCCGTCTCGGCCTCCAGACTCAGGGGCACCCCCTCCCACAGGTCCTCGGCCCCGGGCTCCTCATCCTCGGCGGCGTCATCCGGCTCATGGGGCTCTTCGGACATGGGCTTCTTCCCGTTCACCGTGGCGCCGGCGGGGTCATCGGGCCGGGGCAGGGATTCGGCCTGCCTTGGGGCGCGCCCGGCCTTCTTCTCGGCCGCCTGCAGGAGGGAGGCCGGTGAGAGGGGGGATGGGGTCCGCCGGTCAGCTTCAGCCCTACTCCTTGCCGGTCCCTCTCTGCTGGACCACGTTGATCTTGTCCCTCAGCCGAGCTGCCATCTCGTAGTTCTCCCTGCGTATCGCGATCTCTTGCTCGACCTTCAGGCTGTGGAGCAGCTCCAGATCGTTCAGGGGGATGTTGTGCTTCTCCCTGAGACTGCGTCGCAGGTCCACCAGGGCCTGCCTTTCGGCGCTGTCGCTGAGTTCCCCCTCCAGCTCATACTCGACGTGGAAGCTCTCGATGTCCTTTATGCCCCGGTTCAACGCATCCAGCGCAGCGCGCACGTCGGCGGCCTGAAGGTGCAGCAGCATCCCGGCCCTGGCGCGTTCCAGCAGCAAGGTGGGCCGATAGCGGTCGTAGTTGAAGGTGACCGGTTCGTCGGGACCGTGCCGGCGGATCAGCCTGAGGACCCTCAGGTTGTGCAGCGCGTCGGCCAGCGCGCGGCGGTAGTCGCCCAGCAGGAACAGGGCGCGGCCCCGCCTGTAGTAGTCAAACAGCTCCTGGGCCAGTTCGTTGATCAGGTCGGCGTCCAGTTGGGTGCGGGTGCCGCGCCGGCCGCGCGGCAGGCGCCCCTCCCCGGCGACCAGGTCGGTCCCGTGGTCCAGGACGCTGGGGAAGCCGTGGGGCTTCCGCCCGTCGGGCCGGCCCTCGGCCTCCCACTGGATCAGGCCCCCGCGGACGCGAAGCTGAACCTTCATCGAGCCGTCAACGCCGACGACCTTGCGGACGTTGTTGGCCTCTTCATCCTCATCGTAGGGCCAATCGCCGGTGATAATGGACAAGTCCATGGTTATCACACCTCTGCGGCGTCGTCTCCGGCCACCCGACGGGCCGACCGCTTTGCGAGCGCGGCTCAGCCCTGCGCTGTCGGCGGCCGGTCGCCCACTCCTTGGTTCGGCTGCTCGGCGACGTTCACGTAGAGCATCCGCAACTCCGTCAAGACCTGCTGCAGGTAGGCACTCTCCTCGGCAGTCAGGTTCCCCTCGGTCTTCTTCTGCAGCATGGAGATCGTGTCGATCAAGAACGCCGCCCCGTTGATGTCTACTTCCCTTTTGTGCGTCAGGGGGTTCTCAAGCTCGCCCAGGGCCAACAGCGCCTGCGTGCTGAGGCCCGCT
>JAUVVP010000420.1 GCA_030604585.1 Planctomycetota bacterium
AGATCCCTTACCGCGCGCTGCTGCCCCGGGGGCTTGAGGGCATCCTGGTGGCCGGGACGGCCTACTCGGCGACACACGACGCCATCGCCGCGCCCCGCATGCAGCCGGACCTGGAGAACCTGGGCGGCGTCGCGGGCCATGCGGCCGTCATGGCGGTGCGCGACGGCACGACGCCCGGGCGGGTCGACGTCCGGTCCCTTCAAGCCCGGCTCGTCGAGAAGGGATTGCTGCCCGAGCGCGCGCTGAATCGGCAGCTCGTCCCGCTGCGATGCAGCGACGACGAACTGCGGGGCCTCATCGATTCGCTCGACGGCCAGAAGCCGTTGCACTCCTATTCGGACATGGAGGTCGGCGACTGTTTCGAGGGTCGGGTGCCCATCGTCGACATCCTGTGCGCCGGCCCGCGCGTCGTTCCGCTGCTCGAGAGTGCTCTGGCCGGCGCCCGGGGCCCGCGGCAAGTCCTCCTGGCCCAGGCCCTCGCTGCCGTGGGCTCGAACGCCGGAGTGAACGTCTTGATATCGGCGATCGAAAGACATCTGTCCGCAGGGTGCCTTCCGGAACGCACCGCGAGGATCCGTCACTCCGGCCTGCCGCCCAACCAGTGCGCCGCGCCCGACGCCGCCTACCTGCTCTACAGCCTCGGCATGGCGCGCGACGAGCGCGCCCTGCCGGTCTGGCGGCGCGTCGTGGACATGCTGGAGACCACGACGGACGAGGAGATGGTGGATCGCTTCGTCAGCCGCTACTACTACGTCGACGCGGTCTGCTACGGGGCGGAGCGGCTGGGCGACCCGCGCGCCGTCCCCATCCTGAAGAAGCTGCACTCGTGTGGGCCGCTGCACGGCCGCGAGTGCCTGGCGGGCTACGAGGTCGACTGGTTCCGCGAGCGCCTCGCCCACCTGGAGCTGGTGATCGGCCGATCGCTCGCGCGTTGCGGCAGCGCCGAGGGATACGCTGTCCTGATAACGTTCCTGGACGACGTGCGCGCCGTGCTGGCCGAGCACGCGCACGCGGAGCTGACGGCTATCGCCGGCTGCGACCTGGGCAAGGACGCGGCCGCGTGGGAGAGATGGTTAGCGGAGCACACGGATAGTCTGAGGCCTGCGCCCTGGACGCGGGCCACGGACGCGGTCGCTGCCTGGGACGAGGATATCCTGACGGACGCTGCGAGCCCATGAAGATCACCGGGATACGTGTGCGCAGACTCGAGACTGTGGTGGCGAGGCCGCTGCCGCCGCGCGGCGACGTCGGCTACTCCACCTACTGCCACACGGGCTCCGAACAGCAGGGCATGCTGCCGTCGAGATGCTAAACATTGTGACAGAGAGGGCGCTTCAAGGTTGGATTTGGAGGATGTTGACGAGGGGGCGATGAGCCGCCTATAATGGCGCCGGCATGGATCGGCGATAGGGATGGTGGTCGGCACGACCATAGGCAAGGGGGCGGGCGTGGGAGCCTGGGCGGGAGGCAGAGCTATGAGTGAGCCCTGGAGGCGCACGGTGGCCTTGGGAGTCCTGGGCGCCCTGTTCGGGTTCCTGCCTTGCGGTTGTGACACCCACGCGTTTGTGAAAGTGGGCGAGGTACGGGCGCGGTCCGAAGTGGTCCGGCGTGTGCAGGCGGTTCCCGGTCCGGACACTGGGCCAGTCGTCTTTAGCAGCTCCAAGGGTATGTTGACTCGCGGCAACTGGCGCACAGGTGAGATTCACTGGAGATTGCGCGCCGAAGGGGACTTCACGATCAAGGCTTTCGCTGTCTCGCCGGACGGGCGGCGGATAGCTGTTCTCGAGGTCGGCCCTTTCGGCCGGATCGAACTCGAGCGGGAGGTAGGGCCGCCCCAACAGCCAGCCGGTGAACAGGCGGCTGAGCCCGGGGCGCCGGACGGGCGGGAGGGACAGCGGTATCCTTGGGACGTGGATATTCTCTTGGATCGGGCGGCAGCAGACGGATTGAGCACTTTCCTCTTGGCCCCGTCCCGCGTTCGCGTGGTCGACTTCGGCACGGGCCGGGAGATATCCGTGCTCAGGGGGCGGGAGGTGATCGACCAGTGGGAGGGGCAGCGCATGACGTGGGCCGACAGCGACCGCAGCATCGTCATCTCCGACTCGCTCCCGGGCTGGAGGTACTCGCGCGTATGGAGCATGGACGCTGAGTCGGGTGCTGTTAAATGGGTGAGGGTTCCGCCATGGTCGCACCTGATGGGAATTGAACTGGTCGAGCACAATCGCCTCCTAGTGAATACTCTTCTGGGTTTCGTGCTGTATGAAGCCGATACGGGCGACCTCATTCTGGGAACCCGGCCAAGGGTCTCATACGACGCGGCGGGGCTGAGCCGTGATGCCAGCTATGTGTATGGTATCATAGAGTTTACTTTGGGTGCAGGCGACACGCGTGAAGAAAGCACAGCCCAAGCCGAGCCGGGAGCCTGCTGGGCGTTTCTCGAAATCCCTATCGACGAAGCCGTGCGCAAGAAGGAAGGGGGGGGTGCCTGGCTTGCCGACATTCCGCAGAACTGGGATTACCCCAAGAAACTGGCGATCTCGCCGGACAAGCGGTTCCTGGCAGTTCTGGCCTCGAAGGAGGATTCTCCTGATGTTGTGCACATCTATGACATAACGCACAGGGGGAATGAGCAGTTTGTGCAGACGATAAGATTCGTCCGGGACTTCTGCTGGACGGCGGCAGGCGAACTCCTCTTGGCGCAAGGGGATTCGCTGACAGCATGGCGTGAGCGGGCTCCGGCGGGCCGTTAGCGCGGTAAGTGTGGCGCTGTTCGTTCCATCTCGACGGCGCTTCTCACCGCACACCTGGCCGTTCTCCCTGAAGTGGAGCCCGGGCTGGGCCGATCAGCGGGATTCGGGGGACGTTCGCAGGCCGGCTCCCCGGTTCCGAGGCGGATTCCTGCAGTTAGGGTATCGCAAGGAGGCAGGTATGCCCTTTCTGGGCTTTGTCAAGATCTTCGTCCTGGTCAGTTGCCTGAGAATCCTGGTTGCTACGCACAAACCGGTGCTGTGCGCAGCCGGGTGGGAGAGATGGTTAGCGGAGCACACGGATAGTCTG
>JAUVVP010000350.1 GCA_030604585.1 Planctomycetota bacterium
GGCGCCATCGCTGAGACGCACCGCGGCGGGAAGCCATTCGGCTCCCGCGACCGCCCCTGCCAGGAGCAGGAGGCCCAGCGTCAGGGCCCACTTTGTTCTTTTCCCCGCCATTGCTTCCATTTTAGCACTTTGTCGCAGCCGCCCCAACGTGTGCACGCGGCCGTGCCGGCGCGCCACGGGCGCGTGAACATCTCGCCGGCGACCCGTTACCAAAGGTAGCGCCGGCGACCGGGCCGAGACGGCCGGGCTGCCCGCCGAGGGTGGCATGCTCAGTTGAGGCCGCGGCGCTTTCTCAGTATCCACTCCGCTGTCACACAGGCCATGAAGACGGCAAAAAACCACGGCGCGTTCCAGAGACTGACCTCCTCCCGGTGCAGGACCAGGTGGCGGCGGCCTTCGAGTTCGTCGGGTATGCGGCCGGCCGTCGCCAGCGTGTGGTAGGTGCCGCCGGTCTGGGCGGCGAGGTTCTGCAGTGTGCTTTCGGCGACGTCCACACGGTCGAACTCCGCGGCAGCCTGGCCTACGACAAACTCGAAGCCGTCCGAGCCGAGCGTCTCCTCTCCGAGCCGTGCCTCGGCCATGGCGCGGTAGAGGCCGCTGGCGGGCGGGCTCCACGACGCCTGATACTGGCCGAGGCTGAGCGGCACGGGGGCCAAACGGACGGTGGTTTCGTTCTCAACGATCTCCTGCCCGTCCGGGCCTTTCTTCTTGATCGGGATGGGAAAGGTGATGTGCACCTGGACGGCCGCGCGTTCTTCGGGTTCTTTGTCGCGATTTCGCACTCGCGCTTTCAGTAAGACCGGCTCCTCCGGCTCGTATTCGACGCGCGCCGGCCAGGCGCTGACTAACTGGTCGGGCGCCATCTCGGCCACGTCCCTGCCGGCCAGCCAGCGGACGGACTGGCGCCAGAACCTGTAGTAGGGCGAGTCCAGGCCGCGGCCTTCGGTCTGGAACTTCCACTTCCACGTCGTGTCCGCCGTCAGGGCCATGGCCCGGCCCGCGCCGTATGACTGCACCGCGACGACCGGCATGGGTGCCCGTCCCACACGCTCGCGCGGATGAACCGCCAGTGCCAGGGCGGCCGGCTTGATGCCGGTGACTCGGTTCGCGCCCTCCAGGCTGACGCGCGGACGGGCCCCCTCGAAGAACTCCCGGCAGCCCTCGAACACAGGGTGGCGCTTGCCCTCGGGGGTGAGCGCGGGGGCAAAGGCTGCCTCCACGTGGCCGTCGCGCTCGCCGCCCATCGTGACGGGCAGCACGTCCGCCAGGGCGCTGTCGGCATAGCCGCCGGCGCCGAACGCGTGGTATCCCCCCAGGGCGATCAGTCCGCCGCCGGCATCCACGAAGTCTTTTAATTGCTCGAGTTGCAGGCCGGTGAACTCCTCCCGGCCGATGTCGCCCAGAATGACGACGTCGAATTCGCCGATGTCCTCCCGGCGGGCGGGCAGGCCGCGGCTCAGGTCCACGCCCGTCTGAACCCCCTGGAGCAGGAAACGCTTGCCGCTCAGCTTGATGACCGAGGTGACCTCCAGGTTGGGGTCGCTTTCCAGCGCGCGCCGCAGGAAGCGGTACTCGCGGCGGACCGCGCCCTCGACGATCAGCACCCGGATGCGCGGGTCCGTGACGATGACCGTGAAGCTGCGGGCGTTGTTCTGCGTGACGGTCTCGGCTGGCAGGGCCGAAACGGACGCCCGCAGCCTGTGAATGCCGACGCGCTTCGGGACAAACTCCATCTCCTGCTGGAGGGTCCCGTCCTCGGCGGGCAACCGGACGGCCCGGGCCGCCAGTTCTGCGCCTTCATCCTCGAGGCGGAGCAGCACCTCGCGTTCCGCTTCGGTGAAATTGCGAAGTCCGACGTGTCCGACCTCGACCTTCACGATGGCCCGGTTGTTGACGATGAAGCGGGGGTTCTGCGGGACGCTGACGATGCCCACGTCGTGGAAGCGGCCGCGCTGTGCAAGGCGCCCGCCGACCGCCACGGAGAACACCGGCACGCCAAGGGCGCGGGCCGCCTCCTCGGGGTCTTCGCCCCGGTTGGAGACGCCGTCCGTCAGCAGGACGACGGCGGACATGTTCCGCTCCCCCACCTGCCGGACGGTGTCCTTGAGGGCGTCGCCCAGGGCGGTGGCTTTGGCCTCGGGTTGGAGTTCGGCCAGCCGCTGCCCGCCGGCGGGGACCTCGGCCGTGACGGCCCCGAAAGTGAATAGGCGCACGTCCTGGCTCTGGCCTACGCGGCGGAGCAGTTGGCCGGGCTTCTCGCGAAGGAGCGAGAGTGCGGCCTCCAGGCGGGAGCGGTCCCCGGCGGCGTCCCGGATGCTCATGCTTTCGGATACGTCCACCAGGAATGCGACCGTCGCGCGGCTGGCCTCCGCGCGGGTCAGGCGCAGCACCGGCTGGAGCAGGAAAAGGGCGACGATGAAGATGGCAAGCGTCCTGAGGCCCGTCAGCAGGCGGAAAGCGGACGGCATGAGAACGGGCTTCTTACGCCGGTAGAAGACGTATGCCAGCAGCGCGGCGGAGCCGGCACCGCCCATCACCAGCAGCATCGGCCAGGCGCCGGTGAATGCCACCTGCCAGTGCCTCATCTGCGGCCCCTCTCAGTGCTTCAGCCAGGCGTGTCCGACGTAGCTCTCGGTGACAGCCAGGACAATGGCCATCGCGAACAGGTAGTCCCAGAGCGGAAGGCCCCGGCGTTCCCGCCGCACCACGAGGGCGAGCTGTTCGGGATCGCGAACCACTTTCGCGAACCCCGCCCCGAGCATTCGGCCCGCCTCTTCGGGTTCTATTCGCTCGAGCCGGCTCTCCCTGGGCTCGACGTTGACCGCGAACAGGCGGCTCTGTTCCTGCCCGCCGACCGTGTAGGCAGCCCTGTAGATGCCGGGACGGCGGGTGTCCTCGAATACCACCCGGCCGTCGCCTGGTTCGGCGGGCTGGACTGAGACGGGTTCGCCGGCGTCTCCCGGGCCATAGAACGCCACCTCGACGGGCCCGTCGGCCCGGGGCAGTTCCAGGACGTAGGGCATGCCGACGGTCACGCTGTCCCGGCGTCGCGCGGGCCGCCCCGCGTAGTAGACCATCTGGTGGAGCATGGGCAGAAAGAAAGGCCGGGCGGGCAGGTTAATCCAGTCCATGTCCGCGCTGGTCGTGAAGAGGAGGACGAGACCAGCGCCTGCCTTTCTCTCCAGCAGCAGCGGGCCGCGCTCCAGTTCGGCCAGAACCGCGGCGTCTGCGGCGGGCGTGGCGTTGAAGAACTGCGCCACCCGCGCCCGTTCCGTGTCTATGTGGGCGGCGACGCTGCGGAAAACCGGGTGGGATTCATCGAGTCTGCGGATTCCGACGTCTTCGGCGGGCTCGGTGCGCCGTTCCAGGATGCACGGGAGCAGGGCTTCGCCGAGCGCGGCATTGTACGAGGCGGGATTCACGCGGTCTCCGAGGAACACGATCAACCCGCCGCCGTCCTGCACGTAGCGCCGTAGTCGTTCCGCCCACAGGTCGGGCACGCGTGCCACGTTTGCCATGATCACGCAGGCCTATTCGTCCAGCCGCTGCTCCAGGAAGTCGGCTGCGGTAACCGTCGCGGTTCTGACAGGCGAGAGATGCTCCCC
>JAUVVP010000384.1 GCA_030604585.1 Planctomycetota bacterium
CAGCCGGGGCAAGCCCCTCCTGGCTCAGCGTGGGCATCGGCGATGACGCCGCCGTACTCCAGGTGCCCGGCGGGGGGCGGCTGGTCCTGACGACGGACAGCGTCATCGAGGGGGTGCACTTCGAGGAGGGGACGGCCCCGCAGCTTGTCGGTCGCAAGGCGGTGACGCGCGCCTTGAGCGACCTGGCCGCCATGGCCGCCCGCCCGCTCTGCACCGTGGCGGCGGCCAACTTCGGTCGCCGCTACGAGACGTCCGCCTGCGAGGAGTTGAGCCGGGCGCTGTGGCAGACGGCCCATGAGTTCTCGGCCCCGCTCATCGGCGGCGACGTGGCCTCGGGCTCGGGTTGCCTCACCGTCACGGTTACGGCCCTGGGCAGCCCCGGCCCGGGGGGAGTCGTTGCCCGAAGCGGCGCTCGGCCGGGCGATGCGGTCTGCGTTACGGGGCGCCTGGGCGGTTCCATCCGGGGGCGTCACCTGCGGTTCCGTCCCCGCGTTGAAGAGGCCCTTGCCCTGGCAGAGCGCTTCGAGCTGCACGCAATGATTGACATCAGCGATGGGCTGAGCACGGATGCGCTGCACGTCGCCGAGGCGAGCGAGGTGGGATTGCTCCTGCGGGCCGGGCAGATTCCGATCAGTGAGGACGCCGCAGCCCTGGCCGGGCAGAGCGGGCGCCAGCCCCTCTGGCATGCCTTGAACGACGGCGAGGACTACGAGCTGCTCTTCTGCCTGCCGGCCGAAGGGGGCCGAGAACTGGCCGGCGCCGGCGTCGGGGGCACGGAAGTGTCCCTCATCGGCGAGGTCATCGGCGGCGACCGATCGTACGTGGTCACGGCGGATGCCGCGCGCGAGCCGCTGAGGCCGGGTGGATGGGAGCACCTGAGCCGATGAGCCGAGCGGCTGTGGAGTTGGCCACGAGCAGCCCGGACCGGACGCAGGCGATGGCGGCTGCGTTTGCGCAGCTCTGCCGGCCGAACGACGTGATCGGGCTTGAGGGAACGCTCGGGGCCGGCAAGACGTGCTTCGTCAAGGGCCTGGCCGTCGGGCTGGAGGTCGAAGATCAGGCCAAGGTCATCAGCCCCACTTTCGTTTTGCTGCGCCGGCATTCGGGGCGGCTCACGCTCTATCACTTCGACGCCTACCGCTTGCGCGACGGGGTCGAGATGGAGCGGATTGGCTGCGCCGAGACGTTCGAGAGCGGCGGCGTGAGCGCGGTCGAGTGGGCCGACCACGTGGCGCAATGCCTGCCGCCGGAGCACTTCGTGCTTGCCATCATGGTGGCGGGCATGACGGAGCGCCATTTTCGCCTGACGGGGCACGGGCCGGGGCCGGAGGCGCGGCTGGATGGGTTTCGCCAGGCGCTGTCCGACTGGCGCCGGTGAGGTGAGCCCGAGACGTGCAGGAGGTCAGCTTGTCCGACAGATCGCCCGCCGCCGATACGCGTGGTCGCCTTCCGGCGTTGACCACGCCCCTGTTCCTGCCCGTATTCGAGCCGGAGAACCCCTATGTGTCCCTCCAGGAGATGCAGGAGGATTTCGGCGTCGGAGCCATCATGGTGAACGCCTACTTCCTCTACCGCCGCAAGGACCTTCGGCGCAGCCTGCCCGACAGGGGAGTGAAGGACTACCTCGGTTTTGGCGGCCTGGTGGTGACCGACAGCGGCGCCTTCCAGGCCTTCCGCTCCCGCCTGTACCTGCGCAACCGGAGCATCGTTCGATTCCAGGAAGACATCGGGGCGGACATCGTCTCGCCGCTCGACGTGATGACCCCGCCGTGGGACAACGTGAAGACGGCAGAAGGGAAGCTCGGGGTGACGATGCAGCGGATTGAAGAGGGCCTCTCGATTACGAGGCGCGCCACGCTGATCGGCGTTCAACAGGGCGGGCGTTTCATGGAGCTGCGCCGGCGCGCGGCCGAGGGACTGGCCCAGTTGGGGGTCTCGTACGCGGCGCTGGGCAGCCTGGTGCCTTTCTTCACGCGCAACCACCACCTGGGGTTCGTCGGCGAGGTGATGGCCGAGGCGCGCGGCATCCTGGCCGCAGAGGTGCCCATCCACCTCTACGGCGCCGGCGATCCCGTCGAGCTGCCCTTCTACGTGGCGCTGGGCTGCGATGTCTTCGATTCCTCCTCGTTCCTGCACTACGCCCGGAACGGGTCGTACATGACGCCCTACGGCGCGGTGGCGGAGGGTGAAGCGCTCGACGAGGCCGCGTTCACCTGCCCCTGCCCGTACTGCCGGGAGCGGGGAAGCCGCCAGGTCCGCCGCGACGCGGCCCTGCTGTGCCGCCACAACCTGTGGACCGTGCTGGCCACCGTGGACACGATCAGGACCCACGTGGAGGAGGGCACGCTGCCGGGCTATCTGGATGAGGTGCTGCGGGTGCACCAGGCATGGTTCCCTGCCAGCATGCTGGGCCCATCGTGGCGCGGCGCCGGGGCGGAGGAATGACGGTGTCCGCCGAGCCTCCGATCCCGATGGAACTGCTGCGCGCGGAAGCGCAGAGCATCGCCGCCCGCTACCGCGTCAGCGCTGCCGAAGCGCTGCGCACCCTGGCGGAGGCGTTCGCGGCCAAGCCGGAACTGGCCGGGCGAATCCGGAGCCGGTGCCGCGAGGAAGACGTCACGCGGTGGCGTGAATACCGCCGCGTGGTAACGGAGTGCCGCAAGCGAATCTACTATGCGCTGAGGCGCTACTACGGCTCCCCCGAGAAGGCGGACCTGCTGGTAGGCGAGCTGGAGCGCGAGGCGCATGGAGCCGCGCGGCCCGAGCGCATTGAACAGTTGAGCCGCCAGTTGCTGGCGCTCCATACCTCGACGCGGGAAAGGCTCCCTCACTACGCCGAGTTCTATGACCGCTTCTTCGAGCTGGCCGGGGCGCCGACGACGCTGCTCGACGTGGGCTGCGGCATGCATCCGCTCTCCTATCCCTTTGCGGGCGCGGGCGCCGCTACGGAGCGCTACGTGGCCGTTGACGCGGACGCCCGTGCCGTGCGGGCGCTGTCTGCCTTTGCCGGGGCTGCTGCGCCGGGACGGCTCGTGCCCGTGCGAGCCGGGCTCGATGAGCCCGACTGGGCGGACAAGCTGCCCTGGCCCGGGCCCTTTGAACTGGCCCTGATGCTGAAGGTCGTCCCGGTCCTGAGTCGCCTCGACAGGGCGGCGGCACGCCGGCTGCACGGGGTCCCGGCCGAAGCCATCATGTTGACCGGAAGCGTGGAGTCCATGACGCGCCGGCAGAACGTCGAGCGCCGCGAAAGGGCGGTGCTGAGACGGTTCATCGAGCAGGCGGGCCGGCGGGTTATGGGAGAGTTTCGTGCCGGCAACGAGTTCGGCTACCTGG
>JAUVVP010000067.1 GCA_030604585.1 Planctomycetota bacterium
ATCCGACCGCGGGCGTGGGTGCAGACGTCCACGACGTCCACGCGGTCCAGAAGGTCCTCGAGCGAATCGCAGCGGCACAGCTCCCCCAGGTTGGCCTCGGCGGCCTCGGCGGCCTCCGGATGAGCGGCGGCGTATTCCCTCAGGACGCCGGCGTACTTGTCCCGCGCTTCCTCGGCGCGCTGGCGGTTCAGGTCGTAGAAGGCGACGAGCCGGGCCTTCCGCCACAGGCGCGGATAGGGGTTCAGGTGCGCCCACTGGAAGATGCGGCCGGTTCCCACTCCGCCGACGCGGACGATGTCGGTTGACCCGTTCACCTCGCGCTCCCTTTCCCCGCGAAGTAGTCGCGCAGCGCTTCGATGGCGAAGCGCCCGCAGCGTGTAAACATCTTCGAGGTGTGGCCGGCCACGTGCGGAGTCAGGACGACGTTGTCCAGCTTGCGCAGGATGTCGTCCTCGGGAGGAGGCTCCGGCTGGTAGACGTCCAGGTAAGCGCGGAAGCGCTCCTTGGCCAGCTCGGCCCGGAAGGCGTCGTTGTCCAGCAGGGCCGCCCGGGCCGAATTGACGAACAGCGCCCCGTCCTTGATCAGCGACAGCTCCCGGGCGCCGATCATGCCCGTCGTCTCCGCCGTGACCGGCGCGTGCAGCGAGATCACGTCCGCGCTGCGCAGCAGCGTGTCCAGGTCCACCAGCTCCACGCCGTGCTCGGCCGCCTCCTGCTCGGACAGGTAGGGGTCGTAGCAGAGCACCCGCACGTCGAACGGCGCCAGGTAGCGCGCCACCCACTTGCCCACGCGCCCGAGCGCAACCATCCCGAACGTGCTGCCGTTGAGCTGGCCGGCCACGCCCTCCTTCTCCGGCCATTCGACGCCGGACTTCATCTGCCGGTCGTACTCGTCGAACCGGCGCAGGCCGGCGATGGCCGCCCCGATGGTCCACTCGGCAACCGCCTGGTTGCAGCCCTCGGAGGCGTCCATGACCTCCACTCCTGCCGCTTCCCATTCGCGGCACACGTCGTTGTGCTGGCCCCACCAGTGGGAGACGGCGGCCGCCTTCACGGTGCCTGCCTCTTTCAGCACGTCCGCGGTTATCTCCCCGGCGCCGGAGCCGTTCAGCGACAGTATGCCGCCTACGCCCTCCAGCCTGCCGACCATCTCCTCGGGCGGCACCGGTTCGCCGCGGACCCCGTCATTGACCACCTCGGCGAACGAAGCCAGCAGCGCCTCGTTCTCCGAGTCCATGTAGAGCCCGTACGGGCACCACTCCAGCCTGTGGACGTAAACGCGCGGCTTTGCCATGTTCGCCTCACGTAATCGGTTTCAGATGTCTGACTATGGCGGTTTCGGGGGCAAGCATGACGCTCAACCCCCTGGCCATGAGCGTCTCTCCACTGGCAGTGACGGCTTTCCTGCGCGAAAACGGGTCGCGCATCTCGTAGGTCGCATCGGGGTCCAGGCCGACCGGATGCACCGTCCTGCTCTTGCGCTCGCCGCGCACGCGGTAAGCCAGCACGACGGCCTCGCGCGTCTGGGGATCGACGAACTCCACCACGTCCCAGTCGTCCGGGCTGCGCGGGTAGGGCGTCAGGGGGTGGAAGTCCTTCATCAGCAGGTGCCGGAAGGTCCGGTAGCCGTCCAGGTGCTTCCGCACCAGCGTCGTGTGCCGCTTGGACCAGTTGGCAATGTGGCCGCACAGGGTCAGGCAACCGGCCATGCGGGAGATCAGCTCCAGCGGCCCGACGCCATGGTCGCCGTCATGCTCGCCCACGTAGATGGAGCTGTTCATGTAGTTGCCCGGCAGCACGCGGGAGCCCCCCGTCTGCATGATGCGGCATATGTGGGCGTCCTCCGCGTGGTCGCTGATGACCATCGTGCCTGCGTGGCGCAGCATGCCGAAGTCAACGCGGTTGCCGCCGCTGGCGCAGTTATCGATCATCAGGTTGGGGTGGCGTGCCAGCAGCGTCTCAAGGACGCGGTAGAGCCCCTCCAGGTAGGCGAACTGCACCTTCCCGGTCGGGTCCGCCTTGTCCCAATAGGGGCCCGGGGGATGGTTGTTGTCCCAGCGCAGCCAACGGATGTCGAGCCGGCTGACCCAGTCGGAGAGCATCTCGATGAGCCCGTCCTGCACGCGCCGCTGCGTCAGGTCGAGGTGGCGGTCGGGCCCACGGCCCGCGTCCCAGAACCAGTCCGGATGCTGCACTGCCCAGTCCGAACCCACGCGCGCGCGTTCCGGCTCGAACCACAGGCCGAAGCGCATTCCCCTGGCGCGGACGTAGTCGGCCAGGGGCTCCAGGCCGTCGGGGAACTTCGCCCGGTCCACGCGCTCCCAGTTGCCCACGCCGTCATAGAAATTCGGGGTGGGACTCGGGTACCAGGCGGCGTCCACCACGAAGTACTCCAGGCCCAGCTCGGCCGCCCGGTCCGCTTGCCTGCGCAGCAGCGACTCCGAGAAATCTTCGTGGATGCCGAACCAGTGGACATAGGCCACGAACGGCCAGGGGCGCCGGCCCTCCACGTCCGGCGCCAGGACCCGTGCAACGTAGCGCCGCACGCTGTTGAAGCCCTCCTGCCGGTTCTCCCCTGCCGACCCGTAGACCCCCAGATGGACCCGTGGCAGCCGGATGGACTCGCCGGGCTCCAGCACCATGCCGCGCACCAGGGGGCCGCCGCGGAAGACGAACCGCCAGTCGCTGCCGGTGCCCATCTCCAGGCGCCACCGCCCCGACCATTCCAGGGCCGCCCACAGGCCGAACTGCCCGGAAGCTCCGTCCCAGCTCACCACCATCAGCGGCAGGTTCGGGTTCGAACTCCGCCCGTCTGCGCCCGACTCCAGCGTGTAGGTGTGCTTGCCGGTCCACCACCTGTTGAAGGTGGATTCGGCGGGCAGCCAGTCCCTCCCCTGGCCGAAGCAGACCTCTTCCGGGCGGTACGCGCGCGGCGGGTAGAAGCCGTCCGTCAGTCCTCCGCCGAAGCCGCACGCGCGGGGGCGGCGCCTGGCGACCACCGTCAGGGGCAGGTGGAAGGCGTCTATCTCGCGGATCGGCGGCGCGGGCCCAGCGCCCGGGTTCGTCAGCGTGACGGACTGGACCGCCACGCCCAGTGCCGCCGACATCTCGATCTTCACATCGGCGACCAGGCCGGTGCCTTCGAAGCTGTATCGGCCCGGCTGGTCGGGCATACGCTCTGGTCCGGCTTCGAGCGCCTGGAAGAGCAGCCGGAACCCGGCGCCCTCTTTCAGGAACTCCCCCATGCCCGGCGGGCCGATCCGCGCGAGCACGTCCTGCAAAGCGAGCCCAGGTGCAACCTGTTCAAGGGCATCCCTCATCTGAACCTCCACCATCGGCTACTGCCAGTTCGCGTCCCGCTGCGGCCCGGGCGAAGGTCGGGGCCGCGCACATGCCTGCGGCTCAGGACCGACTTGCACTTGTCCTTGTGATTGGCCGAAAAAACCTGACCGACATAGGCAAAGGGCATCTCGAGCGCCCGCCCGACCCTTGCCGTCCAGTGCCCGCCGGGCACTTCGCAGAAGCCGATCACGTCCAGGTCATAAGGCCGGAGGGCTTCGGCGATCTGCCCCGGGGTGCCCCCGCAGCCGAACTCCACGTTGCAGGCCGCACACCGCACTGTGACGGGATGACCCAGACCGGATATTCCACAATGATTTGCCAGTTTTCGTAGATACTCAGGTGAGCGATGGCCTTGGTGCCTATATAATGGGGTCTTACAAGTAGCCTGCAACCGCAAGCAGAAAGGCCCTCGCCCTGACAGACTGTAACGCCAAGCCGTGCTGTCTGCAAGTCTCGGAGGCAAGGAAGCCCAGTCCGATTCTGCGGGGGCCGGCATGAGCAGCCGACCGGCGGAAGAGATGCGGCCGCGCGAGGTCATCGAGGCACGCGAGCGGAGCGGATGCGCGTTCGTGCCCGTCTCGCCGGCGTTCGAGTGGCATTCGTTCCACCTGCCGCTGGGCACGGATGCCATGGTGGCGGAAGGGCTCTGCCGGGCCGCGGCGCAACGTGTCGGCGGCGTCTGGTTCCGGCCGCTCTCGTTCGGGCTGGACGAATGGCGCCCCGAGGAGCAACTGCTCGCCTGGGGCTTCGCGAAGGACGACAGGGTCTACGGCATGAACTTCCCCGAGCTACCGCTCAGGAGCGAATACTGCGAGCCGCCCGAGATGCAGGCCGCCGTCAGGAACAGGCTGAAGGCCGTCGCCGGCTGCGGCTTCCGCCACGCCTTCATCGTCAACCACCACGGCGGGACGGGCCAGGCGCCCGCTCTCGAGGCCCTGGCGGCCGATCTCGCGACGGAGGCCTGCCAGGTGCACTTCGCGCGCACCGGCCAGTTCGCCGACCTGGACGAAGAATCCCTGCGCGTGGGCGGCCACGCGGGACTGAGCGAGACTACGTGGCTGCTGGCCTTCCGGCCGGAGTTGGTGGACCTGTCGCAGCAGCCGGACGGCGAGCTGTCCGTCCGCCAGACCGGCATCCTGCACCGGCAGCCGACCATCGAGGCGCAGTACAACCCGCGCCGCGTGTCTGTGGCGGTTGCGCACACGCTGCGAGAGCGGGTGACGGCCAACTTCGTCGCGTTCGTCCGGGAGCGGGCCGGCCTGTGAGCTTCCGCGAGCGCTCCGTCAGAACACTTCGGGGCCGCTACGGTTCCATGTGGCCCGGGGCGTGGCGGTGGGCCAGGGACCTGGCGAAGTAATCGTCCAGCAGTTCGATCTCGAATTCCTCGGCCATTTGCCGGGCGCTCAGCTCGTCGGTCTCGCTGGAAATCAGAACCGGGCCGAGATAGCCGGGGTCCGTGATCTTCACCTTCGGCCCGTACTTCCGCTTCACGGCCTGCAGCCGCTCCCGGTTCTCGTCCAGGTGCGCGACGCAGCAGTCCAGGTTCACCGTCGCGGTCACGAAATCGAAGTAGTTCGTGCTGGAGGCGAGCACCTCGCCGATGGGCGAGATAATGGCGCTGGGCGGGCCGGCTATTGCCCCCACGAAATGGCAGCGGCACGAGTAGGCCCAGTAGGCCTGCATCAGTCCGCCGTGATACATCGAGGAGAAGACGATCAGGTCGGGCTTCGCCTCGGCGTACTTCAGCCGCAGCTCGTCGAAGTTCAGGTCAAAACAGATCGCGCAGGCCACGCGGCCGAAATCGGTCTCGATGATCGGCGCGTCCTTTCCGTAGAGTATCCTCGCGTCCTCATACTCGCCGATGACAAGGTGGTTCTTGTTGTAGGTGCCGATCACGCTGCCGGACTTATCAATGATCCGGGTGGAGTTCCGCCAGGAGCCGTCCTGCCGGACCTGCCTCTTTGCGGAATAGGCGACGTAGCAGCCGTTCGCCCCCGCTACGCGCGCGAAGAAGTCGAGCACCTGGTCCTGGCGCGCGCGGTAGTAGAGGTCGAGCCTGTCCGCGGGGAAGTCCGCCGGACGGTCGCAGGCCTCCGGCACAACGATGAGGTCCGGGCGGTCCGGCAGGACCCGATCGAGCCGGCCCCGCCAGTGCTCGATCACGGCCTCAACAACCTGCTGCGGGGCCAGCTCCGCCTCAACCGCCGGCGGCGTGGGCCCTATAACGCTGATCCTGACGCGCTTCATACTGTCACCGAAAAACCGGGACAGTCACCTTTTTTCACAACGTATCCCCTTTATAAACAACCGTTTACGATGCCGAAAATAGGTGACTGTCCTGATTTTTGGTCTGTGTACTCGCTGGGGCGCATCCAGACGACCTGATCGCCGAGGAGCTTCCGGACGCGCCCGACCACCTGCTTGAACGCTTCCCATCCGACGCCGGTCGCGGGGTTCAGCCCCTGCCAGTGGGCGTAGAAGATGCAGTAGGGAGCGCCCGCGCGGACGAGTTCCACGATGCGCCCGGACTCGCCGTCGGCGCTGATGTAGTAGTCGGCGCTCACGCGGGCCGCGTCATTCTCCCATATGCCGAACCAGTCGCCCGCGTTGGCGATGAGGTCGTAGACGCCGTAGTCGCCGTCCGCTGCGGTCAGACGTGCCCCGTAATGCTCTTCGTCCGGGTGGACAAAGCACGGCACGGTGCGGCCTCGGAACTTGCCCCGCGTCGCCAGGCTGAGCAGGGCCTGCCAGGCGTTCGGGTTCACGTGTGTGACGCCGCTGTCCCGAAGTTCCCGGTAGCGGCGCGTGCAGGCGTCGCAGCTACAGCCGGGCCAGGTCACGCCCGTGAACCGCACGCCGATCTTCTCGCCTTCCTCGATGACGTGCCCGAAGTAGGACTCGTATGCTTCCACGGGGACCTCGGGCTCGTGCAGCCACAGGCCCTCGTGGATGGCGTCCTGGGGCACGCAGTCCCGTTCGAAATCGTAGAGCCCGCCGTGAGTCATCAACTCCATGTGCGTGTCCACGCCGCATTCGAACGCGCGCTGGACCTGTTCGATATAGGCCCGCTCATTGTCGGTCGTGGGGCGACTCAGCAGGCCGTGCGCTTCGGCGCCGATGCCGAGGATCACGCTCGACTCGCCGGCGATGCCCTCCGACTTCACGAAGTCCAGGAAGGTCCGGAACGCATCCGCGCCGGCAACGTAAGGGCTGGTATCGTCGCAATAGAAGGAAAGCACGGTCTTATCCATCGCATCCTCCTCCTAAAAATCGGGACAGTCACCTATTTTCGTGGCGTATCTGTCCTGCATGCCATTACTTAGGACACGGAAAATAGGTGACTGTCCCGATTTTTCCGGCGAGGGCGCGCGCGTCGTCCATCGAAGCGACCGACCCGTCGGCGATGAGGGCCTGGAGGAGCTTGTCCTTGCTGTGCTCAAGAGCGGCCTCCACGGCAAGTTCCACCGTCAGCAGCGCCTTCTCGACAACCGCCCGGACGAACGGCGGGACCTCGCCCACCGGGACCGGGACGATGCCCGCCCGCGAGACCTCCGCCGGGCACTCTATGGCGAAATGCACGGGCAGGTTCGTCACCTGCCCGGTGTTGGGCAGGATCACCGAGTACCGGTCCGGCCGCTCCCGCTCCAGCGAGCGGAAGATGGAGACGAGCTGCTCGTGCTCGCCCGGTTGTCTTTCGAAGATCGACTCGTCCAGCGGGGCCCGCCCGAACGCCTGGTCGGCCATGGCCGCGTAACCCCTGTCGCCCCCCTCGATGCAGCGCTCGAAGGAGAACAGCTCGACGCCGAGCTTGCCGCCGGGATGTGAGCCGTCCCGGTGGAACTGGGGGAAGAACTCCGCCAGGTGCCGGTCGTTCAGGACGGAATAGGCGCCGCACTCCAGGAAGAGGGCGCGCCGCAGGTGCTCGCCGGGCGTGGGCTCAGCCCCCTCCAGCTTCCGGCGGAGCAGGGGCCAGGCGTCCTGCCCGTCCACCTTGAACTCGGTGAAGAAGCAGAGGTGGTTCATGCCGACGGCGGTGAACTCGCACCGAGACGGTTCGACGCCCAGCAGCGCGGCCAGTTCGCGTTCGCCGCCCTTGACGCCGTGGCAGAGGCCGACTATCTCGACCCCGGTGGCCTTGCGCACGGCGCGGCAGATGGCGGCCATGGGATTTGCGTAGTTGAAGAAGCGCGCCCGGGGGGCCAGCGCGCCGACGTCCCGTGCGATGGCTACCATGGCCGGTATGAGCCGGAGCGCCCGCGAGATGCCGCCGGGCATGATGGTGTCGCCCACGGGCTGGAAGATGCCGCATTCGCGCGGGATGAAGACGTCCTGCTCCCACGCCCGGCGCCCGCCGACGGCGATGGTGGTGACCACGAAGTCGGCTCCGGGCAGCGCCTCCCTGCGGTCCACGTGCTTACTGAGGCGTACGGGGGCGTTTCGGGCGGCGATCATCTTCTCGGCCAGCCGATAGGCGACGTCGAG
>JAUVVP010000426.1 GCA_030604585.1 Planctomycetota bacterium
CTTCAACATAGGCGTCACGCACGGGGCCGCGCTCACGACCGCTGAGGCCTACGTCGTGGACTCGTCCGGCCCGGAGGTCAGGCGGCTGGCCCCGGTGACTGAGATCACAGGCAACCGCCTCACCTTCACGGCTGCCCCGTTGAGCGTCAACCATCTGCTCTTGCGCTCCGAGGGGTGAGGCCGCCGGCCGCGAAGCATGCCGGGCAGGAGACGAAGACACATGAAAATCTACGTGCAGACCGACCTGGAAGGCGTTGCCGGAGTCATCAACGTGACCGACTATCTCGCGCCGGCCGGGCGCTACTATGAGAAGGCAAAGCGCTTGCTGACCGAGGAGGTCAACGGGGCCGTGCGCGGCTTCGCCGAGGGCGGCTTCGACGGCATCGTCGCCGCGGACGGGCACGGCGCCGGCGCCGTGGACATCGAACTGCTGGACAGCCGCGCGCGCCTGATGCGCGGCTGGCCCACCGGCTGGCCCCTGCTGCTGGACGGCTCCTACGACGCGCTCGCCTTCGTCGGGCAGCATGCCAAGGCCGGCACCGAATACGCCCACATCCCGCACACGCAGTCGTGGCACTACCTTGACCTGACGGTCAACGGGATATCGGTCGGCGAGTACGGCCAGCTCGTCCTCTGCGCCGATGAACTGGGCATCCCCGTCATCTTCGCCTCGGGCGACGCCGCCTTCTGCCGGGAGGCGAAGGAACTGACGCCCTGGGTGGAGACGGTCGTCGGCAAGGTCGGCACCACCCCCGGCAGCGGCGACGAGCTGGACGCGGACGCCTATGGGCGCTCCCACGAGACGGCCGTCCACTGGCATCCCGAACTGGTGCGCCGGCGCATCGAGGAGGCGGCGCTCAAAGCCGCCCGCCGCTTCCATGAGGACCCGTCTCAGTTCGGCCGGATTGACATCGAGCCGCCCTACAAGCTCGTCGCCCGCTTCCGCAAGCACGGCGACGCGGAGCCGCACGAGGTCGAGCGCGAGCATCCCTCCAGCATAGCCGAGCTGATGGACATGCTGTGAGCACAGTCGACCACCCGTGTTCACCGCGGAGAACGCCGAGATCGCGGAGGCGACAGGATAGCAGGCCCGTGGGGGCGAAGCGGGATGGCCCAGCCATTCATGCCTGGGGCTGATGTGACACAAGCGGCTACTGGTCTGTCAACGTAGTAATGACGGGTAGCACGCGTTGGGGCCGGAAAAACCGGGACTGGCTCAAGCGGAGCGAAGCGGAGACGTGCCTGTCCCCGCTTTCCCCTCCCTCGTCGTTAGACAAACAGCAAGACACTTCTCTGAAGCCGCTTAGTGCATGGGCCACAGGGTGTGGGTTGACCGGGCCGCTTTGCTGGGCTATCCTTCTTGCTGCTGGAGTCTGCCCTGTTGGCCTGTCGCCTCCATGGGCGGGTTCCACGTTCGAGCATTGCGAGGAGCCAAAATGAAACCCAGGGACCTTGTCCTTGAACAGATTCACCACCGGGAGACCAGGCCGATACCGTTCACCCTCGGCTTCGAGGGCGACGTGGCCGAGAGACTTGACGCCCACTACGGCGGGCCCGCCTGGCGGGAGAGGCTGACGCCCTATATCGTCCAGGTCTCCATCATCGGCGAGGACTGGCTCGGTGACCAGAGGGTGGACGAGTGCCGCAGCCGCGACGCCTTCGGCACCGTATGGCGGAGCGATCTGCGGCCCGCCCATCTGGAGGCGCCCGGCCTGCCGGAGCCGTCCTTCGAGGATTACGAGTTCCCCACAGCGGACGCTTTCATTGACCCGCAGGCGGTGGAGGCCGCGCGGCGGCAGTGTGAAGCGCATCCGGACAGCTTCCGGGTGGCCGGATTCGGGTTCGGGCTCTTCGAGCGGACGTGGACGATCCGCGGCTTCGAGAACGCGCTCACGGACGCCATAGCCGAGCCGGATTTCTACGAGGAGCTGCTCGACCGGATCACGGAGCTGCACCTGGCGTTCATCGCCGCCAGCGCGGAGCTGCCCGTGGACGGGATCATGTGCTCCGACGACTGGGGCGACCAGCGCGGCGTCATCCTGGGCCCCGACCGTTGGCGCAAGTTCGTCAAGCCGCGCCAGGCCAGGCTCTACGAGGCCGTCCACGATGCGGGCAAGCTGACCGTGACCCACTGCTGCGGTCGCATAGCGGACATCATGGGGGACGTCATAGAGATCGGTCTCGACGTGCTGGAGAGCGTCCAGCCCGAGGCGATGGACCCCTATGAGCTGAAGAAGGAGTGGGGCGACAGGATCACCTTCTGGGGCGGGCTCGGCTCGCAGAGCGTGCTGCCGTTCGGCACGCCCGAGGACCTCAAGCGGGAGGTGCGGCGCCTCTGCACGGAGATGGGCCGGGGCGGCGGTTACATCCTCGCCCCCGCCAAGGCCCTTCAGCCCGAGACCCCGACCGAGAACGCCGCCGCCGTCTTCGAGGCCTTCACGAATCAGGAATAGGCAACCCGCCTGGAGGTCTGCGTGGCTTCTTCGACAGATGACAGGACGACGCTGCGTTTCATCGGCGTGGGTAGCTGCGTGCCGGCGGTCGGGGGCGAGACGGCCTGCGTGCTGCTCAACGACGACGTGCTGGTGGATGTCGGGTGGAACGCGGCGCTGCACATGCGCCGGTTCGGCTGCGACCCGCTTGCGCTCACGCACGTCTTCATCACGCACTGCCACCACGATCACTACCTGGGCCTGGCGCCCCTGATCTTCTACCGGGCCATGGCCGGAAGGGAGCAAGAAGGTCAGGCCCCGCTGGTCGTCGTCGGCCCGCATATTGAGATCGGCATGGCGGTCGAGCGCGCGCTGGCGTATCTTCAGGCGGACCGCTACGCGGATGCCGTCGTTTCCGTGAAGGCCGTGCCGCTGCGGCCCGGCACGGACTTTGAGACCGAGCGCTTCCGCGTGAGGACCGCGCAGGTCGTCCACCCGACGCTTTCGATGGCCTACCGTTTTGAGGACAAACGGACGGGCGGCTCCGTGGTCATCAGCGGAGACACGGCCTACTACGC
>JAUVVP010000305.1 GCA_030604585.1 Planctomycetota bacterium
CGCCCAGCGGCGTGGAGTGCTGCGAGCTTTCCAGCAGCGCGGGGTAAGGCCGGTCCGCCACCGCCTGCAGGTAAGCGAAGGGCCGGCATCCGCGCTCGACGAGCCGGCGTTGTATCGGCTGGTCCACTTGCCCCCCGCGACCAAACACGAAAGCGGCACAGATTAGTTAACCACGACGACACGACGGGCACAACGGGAAAAGGGCTGCATCGGGCCCGTGGCCCGATTCCGCAGACAGGCTCGTGCTACGTAGCGGACTTCGCAGAGCAGCACGTGTCTGCGCCACAGGGGCCTCACAGTTCGAGCCGGCCGCGCAGGTGGGCCCGGACCTCCTCCTCGGTTGGCTCGACCAGGTCCGGCTCTATGCCCAGGTATTTCAGCCCCTCGTAGAGCGCCGGGGCCAGCTTGCCGTAGACGCCGGCCACGTGGTGGATATAGGGCCCGTAGATGATCCTCTCCTCCCACAGGGGCCAGTCGGCCACCTTGACCCAGACGTAGGTGCCCGGCACGGCCGGACCGTCGCAGCTCCGGGCGTGCCCCAGCAGGAACTTGTACTCGCCGTGGTCCCCGTCGAACCGGCCCAGGGTGATCTCGCCCTCTTTGAGCGGCCACATCCCGAGCGCCGGCGGCAGGCCGGACTGCATGTAGTGGCCCGCCAAGCGGGGGGTCGAATCCGGATGGGCCAGCGACAGCGGGAACGGGCCGCAGTGCCAGAGCAGTTCGGCGTTATCGTCTTCGGGGTGGCGGATGGTCAGGTCGGCGAAGAAGACCGCGCTGTCCCCCCGGGCCGCCGCCTGGAGTGCGATGGCCGTCACTGCCCCGTTGACGTCCGTCTCGCAGGCCACCGGCACGCCGAGGTCCGCCAGCTCGCCGTCAATGAAGCACGGGCAGATGCCCAGCAACTTCTGCAGCGTCGGCCAGCATTGGATGGCAGCGCCGTCCAGCCGGTTCTCGACGATCCATTCCGTCATCACCAGCTTCAGTGAGGCCACGCGCCGGAGGCCGTCGTCCACCATGTCTCCCGTGTCCACCCTGGCGCGGATGGCCTCGAGCTCGCCGGTGACCTCTTGCGAGTCCAGGCGCTCCTTCGCCTTTTCCGTCAGGGCGCCCAGGGCCGTGGGGATGACCTGGATGTCGAAGCGCTCCAGCAGTTCGCTCTCATTGCACATGGTGCTGGCGAACGGCGCCGGGCGGGTGTCGATCTGCCCTATGCGCGCCCCACGGACGCAGCGCGCAACGTTGGCCGCGCGCAGGAAGTTGTCCAGGCCCCGGGCGAACAGCTTGTCCTCCAGGCGGCAATTGACAACGTAGGTGAACGGCAGTCCGAGCCGCCTCAGCAGCTTGCTGGTGGCGAACAGCCCGCACTGCGTGTCCCGCTCCCGCGGCGCGTCTGGGAGGGGCGCCTCGTCGCGCGGCCCCCACAGCAGGATGGGCTTGCCCAGCGCCTTGCAGACGCGGCCCACGGGCAGTTCCATGCCGAAGTCGCAGTGCGCTGGGAAAACGGCCTCCACGCCCTCGGTGCGGAAGCGGTCGGCTACGGCGTCCGCATCGGCCGGGGCGTACAGGAGTCCGTCCTCGTTCAGCCAGTCCAGGCCGACGTAGTCCACGCCGAGTTCCGCGAGCTTGCGCTCAATGGCCTTCTTCTGCGCCCTGGCCGCCTCGGCGCTGAAGACCCCCCGCCGGTGGGTGGGCAGGTAGCCCAGCTTCAGTGGTGCGACGCTCTTGACGTGTTCGAGCATCCTCAACTCCCTGATCTAAGGTTGTGCAGTCTGCAAACCGGCACTCACGTGTCCGCCGTCAGTTCCGCCGGCCGCGACTTGTCAGGGCCGGATTATAGCCCTGCTCGTCAGAAGGTGCAAACCTGCGGCCCGACCCCCGGCACCCACTCGGTGGCCCTCAGGTGGCGTTGATTCTGCCGGCACCGGCTGCTATGGTAATGCTGCACCGAAGAAAGCGACAACCGGCAAGCATTACAGCAGAGAGACCAACGGGTGACCGGAAACGGGGACGGCATAAGCGACCGCGAACTGAACCTGCGCATCTTCCAGGGCGGGGACGTCCCCCGCGTGCTGTTCCAGCCGCGGATGGAGCCCTGGTATGCCTGGCATGAGGAGTTCGGCAGCCTGCCGGCGTGCTTCCGGGACATGAGCCTGCTAAAGGTCTACGACGACCTGGGCCTCTCGATGCGCTACGTCCACTACTACACCGGCATGCCCGACCCGGTCCGGCAGACTTACACGGAGGAGGTGGACGTGCGCCACGAGCGCCTGCCGGACGGCGACGTGCTGACCATCACGAGCACTCCGCACGGCGAACTGGCCGAGCGGACCCACGAGACCGTGGACAGGACCTGGCGCACGGTCGCATTCCCCGTCAAGACGCTTCAGGACCTGAAGGGGCTGAAGTGGCTCCTCGAACGGACCGTCTACACGTTCAGCGCGGAGAACTTCGAGCAGGGCAGCCGCTTCCTCGGCGACAGGGGCGAACCCCAGTTCTGGGTGCCCAAGAGCCCCTACCAGGCCCTCTGCCAGATATGGATGAAGCTCGATGATTTCATCTACGCCCTGGCCGACGCGCCCGGCGAGGTCGAAGAGGTCATGGCCGCCATAGACGTGGCCTATGACCCGCTCTACGAGGAGATCGTCGCTTCCGGGCAGGTGAAGATCATCAACTTCGGCGAGAACATCCACGACCACCTGCTGTCCCCCGCCTACTTCGAGCGCTACCTGATGCCGTGGTACGAGAAGCGCGCCAGGCAGCTCAGGGCAGGCGGGGTCTACTCGCACATGCACCTGGACGGCTACTTCAAGACGCTGCTGCCCTACCTGGCGGGGATGCCCTTCGACGGGCTGGAGGCGCTCACGCCCCTGCCCCAGGGCGACGTGAGCCTCGAAGAGATGAGGGACCACATCGGCGATAAGGTGGTGCTGGACGGCATACCGGCGGTCTACTTCCTGCCGTACTACCCCCCGGACGAGCTGGCCCGGTGCGTCGAGAAGGTCATCGAGTACTTCCACCCCCGCCTGGTGCTGGGCATATCGGATGAGCTGCCCGAGGGCGTGGACGAATCCGGCATAGACAAGGTGCGCTGGGTGAGCGACTACTGCCGGCGGCCTTCATCGTGAGCGTCGCGGATGCTCCCAGGTTCGCAGTCTCCCGCCTTGAATCGAGGCATGCGATTCTGTTAGTTGTGGTGCCGCGGCAGGCAGAGAGCATCCCGGGCACGGGCCGGGTGGCCCAACCCTTCGCCTGGTTGCGGGGAGCCTGACAGTCCGATGGCAGCCTTGGCAGAAGACACGGACGGCGCATCGGTCGCGGCGGAGATGAGCGGCGACGGCGTGCTGCGGCTCGCGTTCAGCGGGCGGCTGGACTCGGTGACGACCGGCGACCTGTGGCGGCGGGCGGTGCGCCTGCTGGATCAGGCCTCGCCCCGCCGCGCAGTGGTTGATGCCTCGGCGGTGCCCTACTGCGACGGGGCCGGCATCGCCCTGCTGATCGAGCTGACCCGCCGGCAGCAGGGCCGCAACGGCGAACTGGTCATCGAGGGCCTGGCCGAGGAGTTCAGGCGCATGCTGGACCGGTTCGATCCGGCAGAGCTGGACCTCGCCCGGTACCGCAGGGACGTGCGCCGCGGGCCGGTGGAGCGGATGGGCCGCGTCACGTGGGAAGTGCTCCGCGACATGCGGCGCCAGGTGGAGTTCGTGGGAGAGCTGATGGTGGCCCTGGCCGGCGTCGCCCTGCATCCGCGGCGGCTGCGCTGGAAGGACATGTGGCAGGTGATCGAGCAGGTCGGCGCGAACGCCCTGCCGATAGTGGCCCTCATCGGCTTCCTGATGGGCTTGATCATGGCCTTTGAGGCGGCCGTCATCCTGAGGCAGTTTGGGGCCGAGATATTCGTGGCGGACTTGATCGCCCTGTCGCTAACGCGCGACCTCGGCCCGTTGGTGACGGCCATCGTGCTGGCGGGACGGTCGGGCTCGGCCTTCGCGGCCGAACTCGGCACCATGGAGATCAACGAGGAGATCAACGCGCTGCACACC
>JAUVVP010000206.1 GCA_030604585.1 Planctomycetota bacterium
CCCGTGGGGACGGCTGAAACAGGCTGGAGACGGGCCTGACAAACGCACGGTGATGATGTTCGCGGGTTGACGTCCAACCGTCCCTGCGGGACGGAACGGGTGTGAGGGCACCCCTATCCCAGCGATGAATCGCTGGGCTATTATCAGGCGTCCCTTCGGGACCGCCCTACGGCGGACATCTTTCAGAATGCCGGTCCTGTATTCAGTCGTCGTCGTCCTGATCTCTGCAAGAACAACGGCTTCGAGCACGACAAGGAGAAGGAGCACGAGGGCGAGAGCGAGGGCGAGAGCGAGCACGAGAACGAGCTGTCACGGAGCGGCTCTCTGGTCCATGCAATGCCCCACAGAGGGTCGTAGCACGCGAGCCGGCCTGTGCTGCCAGGCGCTACCCGTCCTGGCCGGGCTCGAAGCGAACCAGCTCCCCGTAGACGTGGCCGATGAACACCTGCGATTCGAGCTTCAGCGGAATCCGCTCCTGCCGCGAGACCCACACGCGCACGCGCCGGTACTTCTCCTCGTCGGGTTCGCCCCCTTCGGCCAGTTCACGGATAGTCAGGTCGTACTCTGTGGCGTCGAAGCTGCCGGCCGCCACTTCCACGCGCTCGGCCCCCACCGGCGTCATGACCACCTCGTAAAGGTCGTCGCCGCTGATCACCGTCATGGCGGTCGCGCCGTCCCGGCCGCCTGCAGCAGCGCGCAGCATCATGAAGGCGGACGGTATGTCCACGCCGTGCTCCACCGTCAGCTCTTTCAGTTTGGTCTCACCGTCGCGCGTCTTCCATATCTTCACCTCGGCAGTTCCCAATCCCGGAGCGAACCGGACGGTGATCCGTTTCTCTCTCCGCGCTGTCCTTGAGACCGACGTAGCGAGCTGCGGCAGCGCCGTCTGAGGGTCCATCAGCGTCCTGCCGCCGGCCTTGAAGGACCAGATGCGTTGCAGGGCGGGCGCGGTCTCCACTTCGTACTCGAAGGCCAGATGCTCGCCTGCGTCATCCGCCGCGACGGAGACCGAGGTGCTCAGGGTTGCCGCCGAAAGGCCGTTCCAGCCGAACTCGTACTCCAGCTTCTCCCCGGGTCGGAACAGCCCCGGGGACGGCGCGGCGGTCGTAGGAGGAGCGTAGGGCGTGCCGGGCTCGGCGGACCGGCGCCTCGTGCGGCTCGCCAGCAGAAAGGCGGCGATCAGGGCGAGCGCCAGCCCTGCCGCAACGGCCCTCTTGCGAGATATCTTCAGCGCTGGCATGCCATCCTGCCCGCCAGGTCGGCCCTTCGTCAGGACGATCACGTGCCCCGGACGGCATCGCGCCCAGAAGGCATGGCCATTATAGGCTCTGCCCACGGCGGCTTCAATCCCGGGAAGGCGGGCCAGGAGTGCTGTGCCGGCGTTCTCTCGCCCCTTTCCATCGGCCTTGTGAATTGACCTGCCGCGGGGCGTGGGGTAACATGGACTCCCGCCTATGGTTAACTGCGTTCTGGAGAGGGATGCGATGACTGGTAAGGTCGCCGGCGCGTTGCGGCGCGTTCCGGTACTGGCAGTGCTGGCCGGGATGCTGGTCGCCCTCGGATGCCGGTCGGTGCCGGAGAGGCCGCCGGATGTGGCGGCCCAGCGGCGGACCGCCTTGCAGCGGAGCCGATACGCTCAGTCGGAGGCGCGTCTGCGTTCCCCTGACCCGGCCGTGCGCCGACAGGCTGCCATCGCGCTGCTGTCCATGGACTATGCGCCGGCGCTGGGGACCATCCTGGAGAACATGCGCAACGCCCAGGACCCGGCAGTGCGCATCAGCACGATCCAGGCGGCTGCATTCTGTGAGGAGCATCGGGCCTTTCAGACCGTCCTGGCAGCCATAGGCGACCCCAGCCCGCGGGTGCAGCGCGAGGCGGCCATCGCGCTGACGCGCTTCACGCAGCCCGAGGAGGTGGACGCCATGATGGCCCTGATTGACGGGCCGACTACCACCTCCCGTCAGCGGCAGTTGCTGTTGAGCGCGTTCGGCGAAGCCCTGGCCATCCGGGCCGTGCCGGTGCTGCTGGCCGCGCTGCGGGACGGCGATGAGGCCGCTCGCATCGCGGCATTGGAGGCCCTGCGCAAGATATCGCGACGCCCGCTCCTGCGGGACCTCGATCAGTGGGAACAGTGGTGGGCCGCCAATTCGCACAGGACTCGTGAGGACGTGTTGGAGGAGCACCTCCAGGCGTTCTCCCACGAGTTGCGCGTGCGCACCGAAGAGCTGAGCGAGCAGATGGACGAGCAGCAGGAACTGATGAAGCTTGTCAGCGCCGTGCAGTCGGAAACGCCGAAGATGCTGCTGGACGGCCTGGCCAGCCGACACGGTTCGGTGCGCCTCTACAGCTCCTCTCGCCTGGCAGCGCTGCCCGGGGAGAAGCTGAGCGGGCTGAAGGTCGAGGAGAAGTCCTACGCCGTCCTGAAGGGCGCCCTGGCGGATGATTCGGCGCAGGTCCGCCGGAACGTCATCCGGTTCGTGGTGGGCATGGAGAACGAGTACCGGGACGAGCTGGTCAGGAAGGCCCTCGGCGATGAGGACCCCACGGTGCTGACGACGGCGATCGAGGCGGTTCGCGCCGGCACGGGCCCGGAAGCGGTCGAGAGCCTGGAGGCGCTGCTCATCGAGTCGCGCCATGCCCAGGTGCGGGAGGCGGCCGCGATCGCGCTCGGCAAGGTGGGCTCGCAGCGGTCCGTCCCCGTCCTCGTGGCCGGCCTCGACGACGCCGAGGAGAACGTGCGATGGTTCGCCGTGGAGGGCCTGCGCAAGCTCGGCGCCACGCAGGCGGTGCCGAGGATATCGGAACTGCTCGACAAGGACGGCAGCGCGCAGGTCAGGGAGATCGCGGCCAGCACACTGGGCGAACTCGGCCAGCCGGCCGGCGTCCCCGCCCTGAGGGCGGCGCTGGACGACCGCAGCGAGCGCGTCCGCCAGAAGGCCGAGGCGGCGCTGCTCGCCCTCGCCACCGATAACTACGAACGCATGATGGTCATCGCCGACAGCCTACAGGAGCGTGACCTCTTCGAGGCGGCGGCGCAGGTCCTCACCCGCGTCATCGAGCAGTTCGGCCAGGCGGAGGACATGGAGAGCCGGCTGATGCACACCTACCGGCAGTTGGCCGCCGTGCAGAAGGAACAGACGGACTTCGCCGCCGCCGCCGCGACCTACGAGAAACTGGACGAGATGGCAGGCGGCTCGCAGGAGGTCAGACTCGAACTGGTCAACTGCCTGCTCCAGGCCGCCGAGGCGCCGCGCATCGTCGCCGCTGTGGAGAACTGGCTGGCAAACGGGCGACGGGCCGATAAAGAACCGCTGACGGAACTGGCCCTGGAAAGCGCCGAACTGCTCATCGGCGCCGGGTATGGCCAGGAGGCCGGCGCCGTCCTCGACCTCGTGGCGGAGGCGGCCGGTGAGGATGACGACAAGAGGATTGCAGCCAGGATAGAGCAACTGCGCCGCCGCATCGCCCAATAGCGCCCCCGCCCGCGCCGCCCGGCAGACCGCCGCGCCGGACGCGTCCGGCAAAGGAGCGGCGAGTTCGCGGCCGCCGAAAACCCTTGCCAAGGCGCCCACGTCCCCATACGGGTGGCAGAACCGCGGGCCTCGGCCGGACGTGCAGGTGTCCGGCCTCGTTTTTTTCGACTATCAAATCGGCGGCGGCCACTGCGCGAAGCGCAACCGGTGCGCCGCGGGAACCAAGCGCAGCCGCAGTGCGCCGAAGGGGCCGGGCAGCCTGAAACGCGCTGCCATGCCTTCTGTGGCGCCTGCGAGCCGGCGCTGGTGCCCGCTCTGTGGCCGCGCATCTTGCGCGCGCACGGTCACTTAGCCGCCGGCGTTGGCGGATCGGCCGTCTGAATGGTGTATAATCTTGAGCCGTCGCGGGCGGGCCGCCTCTCGCGCTCGGCCGTGGTGGACCCGCGTCTGCTTCGCACTCGACCGAAAGAAGAAGGATGGCAAGACATCTCCATGCGGCCGGTCTGTTGTGCGTGCTGATCGGCCTGACAGGTTGCAGAGCCGCGCCCCCGAAGTCCGTCGCCGGGCCGTCTCCCATCTCCGTCGCGACCACGCGGCGCAGCTACGAGTACTTCGTCTACCACGCAAGGAGGGGGGACACGCTCTACTCGTTGGGCCGGCGCTTCGGCGTGTCGTGGGAGGAGATCGCCGATGCGAGCAGCATCAAGCATCCCGAGGAACTGAAGGTCGGGATGGCGCTTCTGATCCCTCGGGCCGAAGGGGTTGACGCGCCGGAGCTGGTCATCCCTGAGCCGGAGCCGCAAGCAGGGCCGCGACGAGCGGTCCCCGAGCGCGATCTGCATCGCGGCCGTCCCTCTTCCCGGTTCTGGTGGCCCACGGCGGGGCGGGTGGTGCGGCGCTACGGCGAGAGACTGCGTGGCCTGCCCGAGTCCGGCATAGGCATTGCAGCGCCGGCCGGCACGGAGGTCTATGCGGCGGCCCCCGGCACCGTGATAGCGCAGGTGAGCGCCGATGCCTCGGCGGGGTCGGCATGGGGCAACGTCCTTGCCATCTCACATCCCGGGGGCATGGTGAGCTGGTACGCTCACCTGGACAGCGTCTTCGTGCAGAAGGGACGCAGGGTGAGCAAGGGCGAGCCGGTCGGCGCCGTAGGGACCAGCGGCGCGGTCGTCCGGCCGGAGCTGGCCTTCCGCCTCTTTCGCAACGAACGTCCAATCAATCCTATGGACCACCTGCCTTGAGCGCAGCGCGCGGCGCCGCTCCTTTTCCTTGTCGTCGCCATAACTTGGCAGATATGATAGAGATAGCGTAAGTCAGCACGGTCGAGCGCATCATGGTTGCCGCAGGCAACAACGCAAACCGACGCAAGAACATCCTCCTGGTGACGGACACGCGGGAGGACGTGGCGGTCCTGCAAGGCCACCTCGGCCAGGCCGGCTACGATCTGGACCAGACGCGGGATACCGAGGAGGCCCTCCAGAAGGTCGAGGCCGGCCTGCCGGACCTGGTGCTGCTGGACATAACGGCCCCCGAGGGGGACGGGATAGAGTTCTGCAGGCTGCTGCGCTCGCGCCCCGAGACGGAAGCCATACCCGTCATCATCATCGCCGAAGACAGCAGCCTTGAGCAGGAGGAGAAGGCCCTCGCTGTCGGCGCCGACGGCTACATCTGTCGCCCGTTCCAGCCTGCCGAGCTGCTCAGCCGCGTCCGCACCCTGGTGCGGATGAAAGACCTGCACGACAG
>JAUVVP010000132.1 GCA_030604585.1 Planctomycetota bacterium
CGGCAAGTAGATCGCCTTAGGAGTGCCACCCGCTGCCCGAGGTAAACCACGAAGAAGAGACTCTAAATTGACCACAACGCCGGACATGAGGCCTGAAAAGACAACAGCACAGTACCCCAACGGCGCCTTATCCTCTGCGTCTTGCACATCCCTGTTGATGCGTTGTTCGTCGTGTCGTCGTGGTTGAATCAGAGTTCGGGGGGTGCAGTCTCCTCCGGCTGGCGCTTTAGCTCTTCGAGCATGTGGAGGATGCGGGCGATGAGTTCGGGGACGCCCTGGCCGGTCAGGGCCGAGATGGGGAAGACCTCCACGTCCAGGCCGTTGCGGAGCCGCTCGACGCCCTGCTCGGCGCCTTCGAGGTCCGTCTTGTTGGCGGCGACGATCTCCGGCTTCTCGGCCAGCTTGGCGCTGCGCAGGCGCAGCTCCCGGCGGATGGCGCGGTAGTTCTCCAGCGGGTCGCTGCCGTCGGTCGGGGCGACGTCCACCAGGTGCACCAGGATGCGGGTGCGCTCGATGTGCCGGAGGAACTCGTCGCCGAGCCCCTTGCCCTCGTGGGCGCCGCGGATCAGGCCCGGCAGGTCCGCCACCGTGAAGCGCTGATAGGCATCGGTGTCCACGATGCCGACCATCGGCTGGAGGGTGGTGAAGGGATAGGCGGCTATCTTGGGATGGGCGGCGCTGATGCGAGACAGCAGCGTGGACTTGCCCGCGTTGGGCCGGCCGATCAGGCCCACGTCGGCCACCAGCTTCAGCTCGAGCGCCAGGCGCCGCTCCCGGCCCGGCCGTCCCTCTTCCCACCGGGTGGGGGTCTGGTCAATGGGTGACTTGAAGCGGGCGTTGCCGCGGCCGCCTTTGCCGCCCCCGGCCAGCACGGTGCTCCGGCCCGGCTCCTTCAGGTCAATCAGTGCGAGCCCGGTGTCCTGGTCCGTGACGACCGTGCCGACCGGCACCTTGATGATCACGTCGTCACCGTTGGCGCCGCGCTGGTTCTTGGGCTTGCCGCGTTCCCCGTCGGCGGCGCGGTATTCGGACCTGGAGACCAGGTCGAGGAGGGTGCTGAGGTTGGTGTCGGCGGTGATGATGACGTCGCCGCCGTCGCCCCCGTCGCCGCCGTTGGGGCCGCCGCGGGGGACGTACTTCTCCCGCCGGAAGCTCATGCAGCCGTCGCCCCCGTCGCCGGCCTTCACGTAGATGGTGGCCTCGTCAACGAAGCGCATGGCGTGGTTTCGCTCCAGGCAGTGGGTCATCGGGTCCCCGGCCGAGACGGCCGGGGCTACCCAGCGGGGCCGGGGCTACCCGAATTGACTCGACGGCCGGGGGTATCCGGTTCAACCCGGCCGCCAAGGATGCCGAGCCGCCCATAAGCAGCGGCTGCCCCCCGTGCTGAGGAGGCAGCCGCTGGAATGATCTCTTCGCCGCGCGGCGCTTCTCGCCAGGCGGGCGCTCAGCCGGCGACGACGCTGACGCGGCGGCTCTCGGAGAACTCCACCACGCCGTCTGTCTTGGCGAACAGGGTGTAGTCCCTGCCGCAGCCGACGTTCCTGCCGGGGCGGAAGTGCGTGCCGCGCTGGCGCACCAGGATGGTGCCGGCGATGACCTTCTGTCCGCCGAAACGCTTGACCCCCAGGTAATTGGCGTTGCTCTCGCGGCCGTTGCGCGTGGAGCCCTGTCCTTTCTTATGTGCCATGGCGCTGCCTCGTCTCTACACCTACTCGGGGTGGATTTCCCTGATCAGAACGCGCGTGTACTTCTGGCGGTGGCCCTTCTTGGCTTGCCGGTTGCCCTTGGCCTGGACGCGCATCATGGTTAGCTTGGGACCCTTCTCATGGCGGATGATCTCGGCCAGCACCCGAGCGCCGAACACCTGGGGCATGCCGATGCGCGGGCCGTCGTCTCCGCCTATCATCAAGACCCGGCCGAACTCGACCAGCTCGCCTTCGTCGGCCTTTATCAGGTCTACCTGGACCTCTTCGCCGGCCCGGACCTTGTACTGCTTACCGTGGTTGTCTATGACCGCGTACATTCTGGATTCCGCAATGGCTTGACATTAAGACTGCGGGCAAAACGCCATTCTACCGCAGCAGGCGTCGTTTTTCAACCGAAAGCGGCTCTCGGCTCAACGCGCGCGCGACTTCGCCTCCCGCCCTTGGGCCGTAAGGAACCGCATGTCGTGCTCCCCCGGTCCGACGGTGTCGTCGGCGAGAATCTCGATCGGCTTGCCGGAGGCCTCCTCCATCTCGCGCAGCCGGGCGCGCATCGTGTTGCTGAGGTAGTTGGCCGCCTCCGGAGCCACCCGCACCTCGACCCGCTCGACGCCCTCCCCGTGCAACTCGGCCTTCATCTGGCGCAGGATCTGGAGGGCGAGCGTTTCGATGCCCTTGATGTGGCCGGTGCCGCGGCAATGGGGGCACTCGATGTAGGTGGACTGGCGTAGGCTCTGCCTCTGGCGCTGGCGCGTCATCTCGACGATGCAGAAGGGCGACATCTTCAGCATGCGCAGCCGGGCGCGGTCCCCTTTGAGCGCCTCCCAGAGGGTCTTCTCGACGCGGCTGCGGTGCCCCGCGCTCTCCATGTCTATGAAGTCAATGGCGAGCACGCCTCCCAGGTCCCGCAGGCGTATCTGCCGCGCGATCTCGGGCGCCGCTTCCATGTTGATGCGGAAGGCTGTCTCTTCGGCGTCGCCGCGGCCCTTGTACTTCCCGCTGTTGACGTCAATGGCGACGAGGGCCTCGGTCTGTTCCATGACGATGCTGCCGCCGCTGGACAGTTTAACGGTGCGGCTGTGCATCTTCTCGATCTCCTCCTCCACCCCGAAGTGGTGGAAGAGGGGGTTGCCCGCCTCGTGCAGCTTCACCTTGCGCACGTGGCGCGGCATGACCACCCGCAGGAAGTCCCTCACCTTCTCGTAGACCTCCTGGCCGTCCACGACGATCTTGCGGATGTCCTCGGTGAAGACGTCGCGGATGACGCGGGTGACCGGATCGCTCTCCTGGTAGACCATGGCCGGGGCCCTGGAGCGCTCGGCCCTCTGGCTGATGGTGTGCCAGAGCCGCAGCAGGTAGTCCAGGTCGCGCGTGATGTCCGTGTCGCTGCGGGACCGGCCAGCGGTGCGGGCGATCACGCCCATGTTCTTGGGGATGTCCACTTTGGACAGGATGCCGCGCAGCCGGTTGCGCTCCGCCTCGTCGGCAATCTTGCGCGAGACGCCGCGCCGGCTCAGCCCGGGCATCAGGACCAGGAACCGCCCGGGCAGGCTCAGATAGGTTGTCAGGCTCGGGCCTTTGTCGCCGATGCCCTCCTTGGTCACCTGGACCAGTATCTCCTGGCCCCCTTGGAGCAGCTTGCGGATGTCGCTGGTCCTTTCGCCCTTGCCGACCGCCGAGGGCATCACGTCCGAGACGTGCAGGAACCCGTGCTTCCTGTAGCCGAACTCGACGAAGGCGGCCTCGATGTTGACCACCAGGTTGACGACGATGCCCTTGTGGATGTTGCCGACTATGTGTTCCTGGCCGGTGCGTTCCAGGTAAAGCTGTTCGAGCTTACCGTTCTCCAGCACGGCGATGCGCACTTCCTGCTCTTCCACGACGTTGACCAGCATGACTTTTTCCATAGCTTCCTTCCCTGGGCTGTCAGCATCAGGAAGACAGATTCACGTGGGTGCGTTCGATGGCGCCTTTGCGATAGTCAACGCCCTCCCGGCAGCCGAGCACTTCCATGACCTCTTCTGGTCGGGCGGTCCCGCCCTCCGTGCAGCGCAGCAGCATATGGACCGCCTCGCCCTCCAGACGCAGCGCCTTGACGAACTGGCGCACCTCCACCTCCCTGACTTCGTCCTTGCGGGCCCGCTTCACGGTCACGGCGTCCGTCGCCAGCAGCTCCCGCACCGCCGCCTCGCAGAGCGAATGCCCTTCCAGCAGGGGCACGCGGTAGGCGAGTTCGACGGGCCGGCGACCCGGATGGATGCCCGTGGCCTGGGCGGAGCGGATCTCGATGCCGGCGGGGAGTTCTGCCTGAAGTCGGGTCCTCACCTCGTCCGGCCTGGTCCATTCACGCAGGCCGACGTCGGCTACTTCATTGCGGCCCGCCACGGCGACACTGAGCGCCATGGGGAAACTGAGGCGGGGGCGAGGGTTATGGCCCTCGCTCATAGCAATGGGGAGGTCAGCGCGCCTGAGTGCTCGCTCGAACAGCCGCATCAGGTCATGATGCGATGTGAATCTGATGTCTCCCTGCTTGCTGAACCGTATTCGAATGTTCTGCTTGACCTGTGCCAAAAAACCGACTCCACGGTATCTCTCCGGGCCGCTGCGGGGATGCCTGTGGGGTGTCTGTGCGTGCGTTGCGGCGGGATCGTCGCCTCGACGATACCCTCGGTCGGGCTCGGCTCGAAGCTCTGCCGCCGCCGCGTAAGTCCTTTGTGGTGAATCGCATACGACATCACAGGGCCCGGTTTGTCTGCGTGATCGCGCCCCGTCCGACGGGGCATTCATGTGCAGCAGTCTACCAGCAAACCTCTCCGTGGTCAAGGGCCGCAGCACGGATACCAGGACGGACCTCCCTGCTGAGGGGACGCAACCGGGCCTGCACGGTGTCGGCGTCTCCGTCGCCGGGGGCGGTTGCGGACGCCGACCACCCGGTTTCAGGGTGGGCAAGGGCACCGGATTGCGGTAGAATATGTAGAGGAAGGGCAGGTTTAGCTACCGGGGTGAGACATGAGTCTGAAATCCACAATAGCGGTCGTTGCGGCGCTGTTCTTCATGTTCGCTTCGCGCCCTGCGGATGGGGTGCCCCGTGCGGCGATGCGGGCGGAGTCGCCGCGGGCTTTCGGGCTTGCCCGGAGGCGTTCGGCGGGCCCCCGGCGGGTGGGGACGTACAGCTCGTCCGTCAGACCGGGCGCAACCGTTATGCGCGGCCGGCTGCGAACGCGCCGTGATGATGCGGCCCACCGTGACGGGAAGGATCGCTTCTCGAAGCGGCGTGACCGTCGCCCCCGCCGTTCCGGGTTCAGCCTCTCTCTGCACTACCCGTACGGGGGCTCCTATTGGCGCTCATACTCCTATTATCCCTACGTCTACTATTCCTACTGGCCTCGCTACTACTGGCCCGCGCGGTCGTATACGTACGTGAGATTGGAGACGCCGACGGTCGGGCGGGAGCTGACGCTCATAGCAGTGCAGCCCTACGCAACCGACGAGAGGGCTGCGCCGGGCAAGGGCGGGCCGCCGCGCGAGGAGGGGGAGCGGATATTCGATTCGCCGCTCGCTGCCATGCTGAACGGCCCGGAGAGGGTGGGCCCGGCCTTCGCCCTCGGCGAGGCTAAGCTGAAGGACGGCGAGTTCGACGAGGCGATCGCGGCGTTCCAGCATGCCCTGGGGGACGATCCGGAGGACGGGGTGCCTCGGGTCGCGCTGGCGCTTGCGTTGCTGGGCGACGGGCAGTATGAGAGCGCCGCCTATATGCTCAGACGTGGCCTGCGTGCGCTGCCCGACCGTGACTTCGTCCGGCTCGATCTGGCGGAGGCGTTCGGCGGAGCGGAGGCCTATCAACCCGTCGAGGCCCGGCTGCGAGAGGCCGCCGCCGGCGATCCGTCCGATGCTGACCTCCAGTTCCTGCTGGGGTTTCAGCACTTCGCCACGGGCCGTTACATAGAGGCCGCCAAGGTCCTCTGGCCCCTCTACGAAGCGAACCCGGACGATTCGTTGACGAAGGAGTTGCTTCTCGCAGCGGAGCGCCGCCTGGGCGCCGAGGCGCAAGAGGAGGCCGAGGGCGCTGAGCCCGAGGCAGAGGAGGCCGCAGCCGACCAGGGGTAGAATACGCATGAAGCGAACCGAGCTTTTGAGGTGGGCCATGGACGCCAAGAAAACGATGGCCGTTGTGGCTATGGGTGCCTGGCTGTTGGCGGCCTGCTTCGCCTTCGCGGGGGCGGCGCAGGAGGGGGCCTCGGGGTCGGACGCCGGCGAGGGACCGGGCCGCGAGCCCGACGTGCGGAAACGGCGCCGGCACGTGCCCATCGTAGGGCGCGAGCTGCTGCTGTTCCCGCGCCGCTTCAGGCGCCAGGCGCGCAACCTGGCCGGGGCCGCGCGACAGCCCGGCCAGGCGAGAGACCGGCAGTGGCAGCCCATCTCGTCGGACGTTTCCTTCTACGACCCGGTCAACGGCTACTACTACTACCCG
>JAUVVP010000026.1 GCA_030604585.1 Planctomycetota bacterium
CGGTGTGGCAGATGGTGTAGGTGGGCCGGTCCGGCTCCCGCTCGCGGATGAACTCCATGGCTTCCTCGGCGAAGGTGCCGATGCCGCACTTGCGGGGCGGCCAACTGCTCACCATCACAATGGGCTTCTTGTCGGGCACGAATCCGTTCCCTCCGATGGATTCAAGTGAGGGCCGCGCATCACAACGGGGTCAGAGCCTGGTGGCCAGAGAGGCGGCGCGGCGCGTAGCGGTCCCTCTGGCGGCCCGGTCCTGCTCGGAGAAGGTCTCGACCAGGGTGAGCAGCGCCAGCAGGAAGCAGAGCGTACTCTCGGCTCCCTGGTTCAGATTGGCCCCTTCGGCCGTCAGTCCATCCGAGCAACCGCCGGTCCGGAAGTTGTAGAGGGGCTCCCCCAGGTCGTTGACGCCCAGGAACCAGTCAAAGGCCATCCGCATGTAGGTCAGGTACTGCCTCCGGCCGGTAAGTCGGAAGGCGACCTTGCAGGCCTCCACCAGCCCGCAGGCATCTATGGGCTGCTGGTCGAAGGCGGCGCGCTCCTCGCCGCGCGCGTGCCACCCGTCGTTGCCCACCAGCGAGAGGCGGTCCCCGCGGGAGCACATGCCGAGGATGAAGTCGAGGCTCTGCTGAGCAACGCTGCGGTAGGTCTCGTTCCCGGTTACCTCGAAGGCCAGGAAGAGCGACTGGGGGATGATCGTGTTGTCGTAGCTGACGACCGCTTCAAACCAGGGCCAGCCCTCGCCGGAGGCCTTCCGGTAGAGGGCCAGGTTGCCGGCGGCCAGCTGGTCTATCTTCTCCACGACGTCTTCGGCCTCGGGGTAGCATTGCAGATAGTAGTAGAGCCCCAGCATGGCGTAGGCGCGTCCGCGCAGGTTCAAGGTCGTCAGGTTGCTCACCGCCCTCTCGAGCACCTCCTTGGCCAGGCTGAAATAGGGGCTGGGGCCGCGGTACATGGTGTAGCCGAGCCCCCACAGCGCCCGGCCGTAGCAATCCTCGCTGCCGACCTCGTCGAGGAACCGCCTGTCGTAACCTATGAAGTTGTGGAACAAGCCGTCGTCGCGCTGCGCGTAGCTGACGAAGGCCAGATAGGTGTTCAGCAGCCTCTCCGCCTCGGGGGAGCGGTAGAGGTCGTAGTACTTGGTCGCCACGACCAGGACCCGCGCGTTATCGTCCGTGCAATAGCCGTGCGAACGGTCGGGCACCGAGTATCGGGCGTGCTGGAGCAGGCCGGTGTCGTCGGTCAGCCGCACCAGATGGTCCAGCCTTGGTCTGGGCAGCCCCGTGATGGGCAGGACGTGGCGCATGCTCACGTCCGGCATGGACGCCCGCACGCGCGCCGTGGAGATGGCCCGACGGAACGACTCCAGATAGCGCCCGCCCACCTCGTGCCACGTCATGCGCCGTGAGAACTCGTAGGCGTTGGCCCGCATCTCCCTGACCCGGGCCGGATTCTCCAGCAGACTCAGCAGCGCCTCGGAGATGCCGTCGGGGTCGCGGAACTCGACCAGTTGCCCCCGCCCGCCGTCCAGCAGTTCCTCGGCATACCAGTAGGGGGTGGAGATGATCGGCTTGCCGGCCCCGAGCGCGTAGGCAAGGGTGCCGCTGGTTATCTGCTCGCGGTTCAGGTAGGGGGTGATGTAGAAGTCCGCAGCCTTCAGGAACTCGCACAGCTCGTCCAGGCTGACGAACCGATCGCTGAAGAGCACGTTCTTCTGTAGGCCGAGGTTCCTGGCCAGTCTCTGCAGGCCCAGCCGGTAGCTTTCGCCCTGCTCCCGCACGATGTTCGGGTGCGTAGCTCCCAGCACGATGTAGCAGAGGTCGGGGTACTTCTCCGCCACGGGCGGCAGGGCCTGCAAGGCGTACTCGATGCCCTTGCCCGGACTGAGCAGGCCGAAGGTGAGGATCAGCTCGCGGCCCTCCATCTCGAACTGAGCCTTGTAGCCGTGCGGCTCGACCAGGGGGATGGCGGGCACCCCGTGGTGGATCAGACGCATCTTGGCCGCCGGCGCCCCGTAGACGTCCTGCAAGAAGCCGACCGCCCGTTCGCTCATCACCACCAGCAGGCTGCTGAGCACGACCAGCTCGTTCATCACCTCACGCTGGGACTCGGAGGGTTCCTGCAGAACGGTGTGGAAGGTGGTGATGATGGGGCACCGCAGCTCGCGCAGCAGGTCCAGGATGTAGGCGCCGTCACGGCCGCCGAAGATGCCGAACTCGTGCTGAAGGGAGACGGCGCGCACGTTGTTGTAGTTGAGGAACTCGGCCGCGCGCACGTAGTCGGCGTTGTCGTGCTGACTGACGGTGTACTGGACTTCCTCGGGGTAGTCCAGGTCCTCGCTGGGCTCGTCGAGGGCTATCACCACGGTGCGCAGCCGCCCCTCGGTGCGCCCGCGCACGGACCTGACCAGGTCGCTGGTGAAGGTGCCGATCCCGCACTGTCGCGGCGGATAGGTGGCTATGAATGCAATGGCGTCCTTAAGGTCGCTGGTGCGTTCAGCCATGCTCGTTCCCCACCGTCGTGCGCGGCAGACGGGCTGGCTCGCCTTCAGTCCCCCGTTCCCGTCCGACGGCAACGTACGATTATACCGGCGCCCGCAGTCCCGTTCAAACAGTGCAAGGCCCGGCCGGGGCAGCGCCCTCGGGCGGCCCGTAGCCCTCCCTGCCCATCAGGCCATAGGTATACTCCTTGCCCAACTCGACGCCCGGCTGGTCGAACGTGTTAACATCGTAGAGGCAGCCGCTGTAGGTGACCGCGTATTCGAAGAACATGAACAGCTCGCCCAACGTCCGAGCGCCGACCCGGGGGATGCGCAGCGTCATATTGGGCCTCTGCTTGTCCCTCAGGGCGCATCGGGTCGCCGTCAGCTCGGCCGCGAAGAGCCGTCCGAACGTGCTCCCGGCCAGGTAGGATAGCTCCGCCTCGCTTTCCCCCGCACAGATGGCGACGTCGCCGGCCGGGCGGGGCTCCGCGACCTCAATGAGCGTGATGACTTTGTCGAACCGCCCGTCCTGGTAGAGCTGCATCACCGAGTGCTGGTCGGTCACCCCTGCCGCGCCGATGGGGGTCGGGCCTACGAAGACGTCCTTGCCGCTGAGGCCGTCCCGCTTGCCCAGGCTCTCGGCCCAGAGCTGGCAGTACCAGTCCGCCAGGCGCCGGAGGGCGCTGCTGTAGGGCATCAGGACGGTGATCGGCTTGTCCTTGTGGTAGAACAGGTAGAGGATGGCGGCATAGAGCGCGGCAGGATTGCGCGGGATGGCGCCGACGCGGCAGCGCTCGTCCATCGCGGCGGCGCCGTCGAGCATCTCGTCAATGTCAATGCCGCCCACGGCCGCGCTCAGCAGGCCGACGGCACTCAGCACGCTGAACCGCCCGCCGACGTTGGCCGGAATGGGCAGCGTGAAGTAGCCGTCCTCGTCCGCAATGCGCCGCAGCAGGCTCGTCTCCGGCCTCGAGTCCGTGGTGGCGATGATCTGGGCGGCGGGATCGCACCCCTTGCGGCGCAGCAGGTCCCGCGCAAACAGGAACTGGCTCATCGTCTCGGCGGTCGAGCCGGACTTGGTGATCACGTTGAAGACCGTCCGGTCCAGCTCGTCATCCGCCAGCTCCAGGAAGGCAGCCATCAGGGCCGGGTCCACGTTGTCGAGGACGAAGATGCGCGGCGCCCCGCGGCGGCCCGGGTGCCCCTCGGGCAGCAGGTTGTGGAACGGGTGGTTCAGCGCGCTGTGGACGGCGATGTTGCCCAGGGCCGAGCCGCCGATGCCGAGCACGACGAAGTTCCTGCAGCGGCCGCGCAGCTCCTGCGCCTTCTCCTTGATGCGGTCGGCCAGTTGGCGGTCATAAGGCAGCTCCATGAACCCCACGTCGTCCCCGCGCCGCCCCTCGATGCGGCGGTGGGCGTCCGCGGTGCGTTCGGCCAGGCCCTCCAGCTCGGACGCGCTCAGGCCGTGCTCCTCGCCGACGGCGTCCGCGTAGACATTGGCGGCATCCAGCACCAGGCCGTCGCGTGCCTTCGCCATTGCGTTCCCCCCGACATCCTGAGTCAAGAGCCCGGACACGGCCGTTGCGGAACCACGCCGCCTGAGCCCCGCTCCCACCATTATGGCCGCTTTATGGGGCGAATCAACTGCCGGAGTCGGGCACGGCGCTCCCCGGTGTGTTGAAATGACGGAGCGCGGATGCTATAACGTGGTGTGCTGCCTGCTCGCGCCGCACCAGCCGGGGGCCGGCGTGTTCCGCCCCCGTGAGTGCCGCCTCGGGAATCAGCGAATGAACTGGAAGAAACACATACTCACGTTCGTGATCATCTTCCTGGTGGTGGGCATGTTCCTGGGTCCGCGGAGCGGCTGTATGGGCCGGCGAGGCCGAGGGACCGGCAGGCCGCCGGACGCCAGGGTGGTGGAGCTGACGCTCGAAGGCGCCCCGGACGGCGGGGGCCATCTGTCCCCCTACTCGTATGCGGTCCGCGCGGAGTTGGCCGACACCGAAGCGAAGAGGCAGCAGGGGCTGGCCGGTCGCGCGGCCCTCGAGCCCGGCTACGGGATGCTGTACGTCTACGGGGAACCCCAGACGCCTGAGTTCTCAGAGGCCACCACGCGTTTCCCGCTCTCGGTGGCCTTCATCAGGGGCGACGGCACCATCGCAGGGATCCGCAAGACGCATGCGAACGACCCCGTCGCCTTCACGCCCGACGAGCCCGTCAAGTACGTCCTGGAGGTCCGCCAGGGCTGGTTCGAGGACCGGGGCGCGCAGGCAGGCGCCCGACTCGGAATACCCGCCGGCCTGACGGCCGCTCCGCCGCCGGACGTGGAAGAGCCGCAAGGTTCAACCGGGGGCGAGACGCCCCCGGCTACCCGGTTGGACGGGTAGCCCCCAGCGATCCCCACATGCGGTAGCCCCCGGCGTCTGTTTAATGGGTAGCCCCCGGCGTCTCGCCGGGGGGCCCGACCCGAGGGCGGGACGCCCTCGGCTACCCAGTGGGGTGTGCATCAGAACTCATCCTGGCGGCCGTCATGCCACCTGTTCCAGGCGAACTCGTACTCTTCCGGGTCTTTCACCAACCCTGCCCGCAACGCGTTCTCCACCACCTACCGCAGCTTCTCCCCGAAGTCCCGTTCCGTCCGGACGATGCGGTCGTAGTAGCCGCGCTGCCAGACGGGGCCGCTTCGGCGCATCAGGTCGTTTATCCTGTGAGCGGTGTAGCTCTTGATGCCGTGGACGATTCGGGCCAACGGCACCTCAGATCCACACGGATCCTGCATCGGCTTCAGCACAAGGTGCACGTGATCCGGCACGCACACCACTTCATAGAGGTCATACCGATCGCCGTCGTAATATCGGCCCGCGGCAACGACGCATCGGCGCGCTGCCGGTGACAATAGAAGCCCCTTGGTGCCGAATGTCAGGAAGAGGGGATGCCCAGTTTCCTGGAGGTGTCGCAGGCGGGGTTTGGGCGTTGGTTCGTCGGTGCGTTCACCGGGAGGGCGGATGTGGTTCTTGGCGCGCGGTATTCGGTAGTCTTGCCCCTCGCCCATCGCACGCCGCCCTTCGGAAACGCGCTTCAACGGCGTTGGCTCACCGGCCCCATTATAGCACGCCGCCGGAGAAAGCACGTTCGATCCGGGGGCGAGACGCCCCCGGCTACCCAGCGAAGGTAGCCCCCGGCGATTCCCACATGCGGTAGCCCCCGGCGTCTCGCCGGGGGGCGGCCCTATTCGGCATCCTCTGCGTCGGGGGGCTGCTCTTCCTCGGGCGGCTCCCGGGCCTCCAGGCTCAGGCCGGCCATGTGGTGGGTCTTCACCGCGATGTAGATGCAGACGAACAGGCCGCCGAACAGTATGGCCGCCGCCACCGCCCCCATGGCCGCCGGCGCGACCAGATCGCCCACACTCTTGAACTGGTCGGGGTCGGCGTACCTGCGCAGATAGGCAAGGAATGCAGCAAAGAGCACTCCCGTGGCGGCCACGGCTCCCACGGCGTGGTAGTTGCGCGACAGCAGCAGCGCCACGCACAGTATGAGCAGGAACCAGCCCCAGCCCGCGATGGTCACCGAGTGGGTCAGGACCTCGTCGTAGTTGCCGTAGGTCTGCGCGATGTCGCTGAGGAACTGGCTGCCGAGCAGGAAGATCAGGATGGCCGGCGTGACCACCTTGATGAAGGCGTCGAACCAGTTGTGCACCTTGATCTCGCTGTGTTCGTTGATGTAGTCCTTCAGCTCGTTCAGGTCGAAGAAATAGCCGACGGCGATGCACTCCAGCAGGCCGACCAGCGCCAGCCCGTAGTCGCTCGTCCAGCGGTTCACGATCTCCAGCCACATCATGCCGCCACGCGTGCAGAACAGCAGGCTCCCGACGAATCCCAGCCCGCAGAACGCCGCGCTCAGCTTCGCACGGGACGCGCGCGGGAACCGGTCGCGGAAGCCCGTCACCACGCCCTCCACGATGCTGAAGGCGCTGTCTATGCCGAGCGAGATGAGGCAGACGAAGAACAGGAACGACAGTATGGCATTGGCCCACATCCCTATGGGCATCGTGGCCAGGGCGATCGGATAGGTCATGAAGACCAGGCCGCCGCCGCCGGTCACCACGTCCTTGACGTCCTGCCCGTGGACGTGCGCCAGATAGCCCAGGACGCTGAAGACCGCCAGCCCGGCAAAGAAGCTGGTCGCGCAGTTGCCGAAACTGGTTATCAGGGCGCTGTTGGTCACGTCGCTCTCGGGCGGCATGTAGCTGGCGTAGGCGATCAGTACCCCGAAGCCGAGGCTGAGGCTGAAGAATATCTGCCCGTAGGCGGCGAGCCAGACGCCCGGGTCCCTCAGCATCTCCCAGTTCGGCTTCAGGTAGTAGATGATGCCGGTCGTGGAGCCCGGCAGGGTCAGCCCCCGTATCAGCACGATCAGCAGCAGGATGATGGGCAGGGGGACGGTGATCATGACCACCTTGCCGACGCTGCGCACACCCCGGAAGATAATCAGGAAGATGAGCAGCCACGTGGCGAACGCGCCGACGGCCAGGTTCGGCGTGATGCGGAACATCTCGCGGACGTAGGACGGGCGTGCCGCCGCCGGCGGGGGCGCGCGTCCTTCCGCGACCTCCTGCTCGTAGGCGTGCGCGGCCCGCCAGTAGTCCTCCCGGTATCGGCCGAGGCAGACCTCGGTGAAGTAGTTGGCGACGTTCTGGCTCAGGGACACGTACTCGGTGCGCCCCTCGACGGGCTTGCTCTGCTGTTCCGCCTTCTTCCTGGCCAGCTCCGCGTCGGTCCAGACGGGCAGGCGCTCCTCGAGGGGACGGCGCTCCTGCACCTTCTGGAGTCGCTCCTTCTGGGCGGCGTCGCGCGCGGGCATGTAGACCTTCACCCGCGATCGGGGCACCTCCCTGACCGTGGGCGCGCCGTCTTCCCTTTGCACGATGTGCATCGGCGCGGGGCGGTTCCACGCGATGGTCCAGGAGGCCACCGCATAGTGCCAGGCCCAGGCCATCACCACCACGTAGTAGAACGTGATGGACGTGCCGACCAGGAGGGCGAACCAGCCCACCCAGCGGAACTTGCTGGTCACGGCCGCCAGCGCCTGCGGCGCACCGCCCTGGAACTTCTGCCCCAGCGCGTACTCGACGATCATCAGCGGTATGCCCGCGGTTATCAGCGCGACGAAGTACGGGATGAAGAACGCCCCGCCGCCGTTCTGGAAGGCAACCGCCGGGAAGCGCCACAGGTTGCCCAGGCCGACCGCGCTGCCGACGGCGGCCATGATGAACGCCGTGCGATTGGTCCATCGTTCTCTGGGCTGGTCTGCCATCTCGGGACCCCTGCCGCACCCAGGGAGAGGAAGCGAAGGGTTGCACCGCCTGTTGGGGCGACATTCTAACGGGGCGGCACGGCGGGCTTCAACGGGAAGGGCCCTGACGGAACGACCGGCTCCTGCCAGATAGGCAGGCGGGCGGCCTCCGGTGCCAAATCGGCAGGATCAAGGGCCCAAGCGGTGGGCGAAGGAAGATGGCCAACGTCCTAAGTTATGTGTAGATAACGTGATACGTATTCAGGGCCACTCCGGCACGCCGGTTGCTCTTACAGAATGACGGACGACAGATTCAACCCTTCAACGGGTGACGGACACCCAACACCAGATGGGAGGCAGAACGATGGCCGACATAATCCGCAGAAGGCCTGGCGCGTTGAGCAGGAGATGGGGCTGGCCGTTCGGGCAGCTCTTTGAGGACTTCGACAGTGGGTGGGGCCGGTTCCCCGAGCACTGGACCGAGGAGCGTTTCCTGCCGGCCATTGACGTGGCCGAGGAGGAGGACGCCCTGACGCTCACGGCCGAGGTCCCCGGCATGAGCAGGGACGACCTGGAGGTAACGGTTGACAACGGCGTGCTGACCCTCAGAGGCGAGAAGAAGGCCCAGGAGGTCAGCCAGGGCGCCGACTACCGCAGGGTCGAGCGCCGGTTCGGGCACTTCGAGCGCCGCATCCGGCTGCCGGACTATGTGGACGCCGAGAAGCTCGAGGCGTCCTACAAGAACGGCGTGCTGACGCTCCGCATGCCGAAGGCCGAAGCCGCCAGGACCAGGACGATCCAGATCAAGTGAAATAATCGGGACAGTCACCATTTTCCGTGACGCAAAGCATTGTTCATAAAGAACATGCGATGCGAAAAAAAGGTGACTGTCCCGATTTTTCTATATCCAGACGCCCGCGCCGGGGACGCCGCCTCCGGTCAGCAGGCTGGCCAGGCTCCAGGCGCCGTTGAAGAACAGCTCCGTGACGATGAACCCGATGAAGAAGAAACGCCCCTGCCGCAGCAGCCGCCCGCTGCCGAACTTCAGGAACGAAACCTTCACCAGCCAGCCCAGAAAGAAGGACATCCACATCCGGTCCAGCCCGTAAGAAGCAAAGGCCAGCAGGCCGACGGGATGAACGGGCCACCAGTAGAAGCGGGCCCGCATGAACATGACCAGGCCCGTCAGCGCCATCCCGAGCCCGAACGGGACCCAGCGGACCGGGGCCAGTTGCGTGGGCGTGTGGATCATCTGGTGCGCCAGGTCAAAGGCGCTCCTGGGATTGTCAATCGCCGCCCAGATGTTGCTGTAGTTGAGGGCGCCGCCCGCATAGGCCTGGTAGAGGCAGGTCCACGATGCGGCAAGTATGGCCGCCAGCAGCGCAGCCAGAAGCGCCGGCAGCAGCAGCTTGCGGCGCCGCTCGAAGACCTCGCTTATGCGGAAGCAGTGGATCGCCGCCGGGCCGAGCATAGAGTTGTTGCCGTTGATCATGATCGTGTACTGCATCTGGGCCACGATCGCACCCGTCGGGGCGAAGACATGGCCGAGGCCGAGGGCGTGCAGCAGGTTCGGCCCCTGCGCCAGCGGCGAGGTGCGGTAGATGCCGCTCTGGGACACCACGCGCGCGTGCACGAACTGAATGCAGAACAGCAGGCCCAGCAGCATGGCCGCCGACCATACCTTCATGCCGTACCAGGCAAACCACCCGAGGGCTCCCGCCGAGCAGAGCAGGAACCCCCAGCAGCTCACGCGGTAACTGACGGGTTCGGCGGAATCGTCCGCGCCTCCCCAGCGGGAGAAGGCGGCCCTGACCACGCCGAGCAGGTGCCGCCGGGCCATGAACAGGGCCCCGACGGTGAAGGCGATGTAAGCTCCGGGCCTCTGCCAGCGCATCAACTCGCTGAACGTGCCGCCGTAGTGGAGCGACGATCCGAGCCACGCCGCCGTTTGCAGCTCGAGACGTCCCAGCAGATAGAAGAGCCAGATGCTAAGCGAGACGTCGGCCGGCACCAGGTAGGCGAGGCCGATCGGCATCCAGTTCATCTCGAAGTTCACGAAGCTCATCTCTTGCAGTGGGGTCTGCTGGAACACGTCCTGCAGGGGCAGCCTGACGTTCCAGCCGGCTTCCGCGCCGAAGAACAGCGGCAGGGCCCGCGTCAGCCGCAGCAGGGCGGCGGCGGCCAGCCCGAGAAGGAAGGCCCTACTGGAGAAGATACGCGGCAGCAGTTCGCCCGCGGCGCTCCCTTCCGTGAAGTCGAGGGGCACGCGCGCCAGCGGGAACTGGAGCCGCTCCCGGTCCACCCATTGCTTTCTGAGGATGGCGCAGAGGAAGAAGGTGGCCAGGTAGAAGAAGGCGATCAGCACGGCCCAGCGGCTGATCGGCGTGAGCCAATGCCGCCAGGGCAGGCGGCCTTCGCCCCCGCGCCAGCCCTCGTAGAACTGCTTGGCCACCACGGACCGGGGGTCCTTGCTCAGCACCAGCGTCTCGGGAACCGCCGCCAGCGCCGTGTCCTTCCACACTATGTCCGCCCGGCGGGCAAGATACGGCGGGGCCGCCAGCACCGGGAACCAGAAGCGCATCAGGTTAGAAGGGACGGCGCAGCCCACGATCAGCATGCACCATATCAGCATCAGCTCCGCACGCCTGAGGGCGGAGCGCTTCCTGACCAGCTTGACCGCCCCGTTGAGCCCGACGGCGAAGACCCCCAGCAGGAAGCCGGCGGCCGCCGGGAAATGGCTCTGCGTGTTCCAACCGTAGTTCTTGTAGAACGACGTGTAGGGGTCGAGCAGGCCCACGGCGATGACCGCCAGCAGGCCGAGGATGAAAGCTCGCCAGCTCATAGAACGTTAGGTGTTAGTTGCTCGTTGTTAGTTGTTAGTTGCGCGTTGCTGCGTGCTATGGCTGAATGCGGCCGCCCGCTGCGTCGCGAAAAACGAGCAACGCTTGCCCGCCTCCGCCAGGGGCGGATGAATCTGGCGGGAGCAACGGGGCTCTCAAAAGCCGGGGACGCTGCCGGCCGTCACGGTTCTCACGAGGGCCGAGATGCCGCTCAGGAAC
>JAUVVP010000040.1 GCA_030604585.1 Planctomycetota bacterium
CCGGGCGTGCGCCCTTCCCTTCGGCGCCGTTCGGCCGGGAACGGCCGGCGCCCTTCAGAGCCGCGGCCAGCGACCTATTCCTCCTGCGAGGGAGCACGCCTGGGCCACTTGTTGCGCTCTTCCTCGCACTGCTGGAGCAGGTCGCGGAAGGTCATGTCCTGGAGGGCCTTGTCCTGCGACTCGATGGCCAAGCGGAAGGCGCGCTCCAACCTGTCCTCGTAAGGCTTGTCTTCGGGGCGGGTGGAGCGGGAGTCGTCGCGGAAGCGGTCCGTTATGCCGAGCACCTCGCTCAGTTTGAGCTTGGACAGGTCGCGGGCGGGATGGAAGGCGTCGCGCTGCTCGCCCACGGGGGTCAGCAGCCCGAGCCTGACCAGCCTGCCGGCAGCGTCGGCTGCTTCCTCGGTGGTGGTCTGAAGTATCTCCGCCAGCCTGCTGGCCGTGGCGGGCTTGCCGGTCTGCCAGAACTCGCGCGCCACGTACATCATTATGCGCGCCGCCAGGCAGCGGTCAATGAAGATGCTTGAGAGCCGGTGCAGCTTGTCGCGGTAGCGCAGCAGGCCGACGTTCTGAATGGTAAAGCAGACTTCCGCGCCGAACAACACGATTATCCACAGCAGCCAGATCCAGAGCAGGAAGATCGGGACGGCGCCCAGCGAGCCGTATATCCGCTCGTACTTCACCGCCTTCAGCACGTAGAGGCTGAACAGCGGCCTGGCGCCGTGAAGCAGCAGGCTGGCGAGGAACGCCCCCCACGCGGCGCTGCCGAACCTGACCCGCGTGTGCGGCAGAAACTTGTAGACAGCCATCAGGACCAACCACGTCGTCACAAAGGGCAGAAGCTGCTCGCCCACAGCGGTCAGCACCTGGACGACCTGGCCGATGACGGCTGCATCGCCCAGGTGCAGCCTGATGTAGGCGCCCAGGCGCTCCTGCCCCCAGACCGAGGTACCGATAAGGACCGGTCCGAGCCAGATCAACGTGCAGAAAGAGGTGAACTTGATCCACAGTGGCCTCCGCTCGGTGACCTTCCAGATGTTGTTGAGCGTCCGCTCGACCGTGTTCAGCAGCGAGGTCGCCGTCACCAGGAGGAAAAGGAGGCCAAGCGCGCCGATCTCCAGCCGCCCGACCTTGTCAATGAACAAGCGGATGTGGTCAACGACGGCCAGGCTGATGGCACGGGCTTCCGCTTCGCGCCCCTTCTGCAAGGCGGTCTTGTACTCCTGCAGGGCCTCCTCCTGCCGGCCGGCTTTCTCGTAGAGTTCGCCCAGCGCGGCGTGCACTTCGCCGGAGTGCTCCAGCGCACCGGCGGCCTCGCTCAGGTCCCGCAGCGCCGCCTCCAGCGTCTGGTCCGCCTCCGCATCGCCGTGGACGTGCAGCACGGCGTAGAGCTCCGCCTCCTCCTTGCCGAGTTCGAACAGGGCGCGACCCAGCTTCTTGACGGCCTCGCCGTGCCGTCGGGCCAGGCGCCTCAGTTCATCGTTCTCGGCGGCCCGCCCGGCCAGGACCAGCGCGTCGCAGTAGTTGAGGAGCGCAGCCCTGTAGTGCCTGACGGCCTCGGCCGGTTCGCGTTGGCCGGCCCGCGCGTCCCCCAGCGCCTCGTGGGCTTCCCCCGCGGCCTGACGGGCGGCGATGGCCGGATAGCCCGCCTTCTCCGCGAGGGCCAGGCTCTCGACGGCGTCCAGGTAGCGCCCGCCTTTCGTGTGGGAGATCGCATCCTTGTAGTACTGCTCGGCGTCCGCGGGCAAGGCCGCCTGCGGCGGCCCCGGCCCCGCATCCAGCCCGGCGGCGCCGTAGTAGGCCGCCTGAGCGTCCGCCTGCATCAGGGCGAAGGTCTGCCGCAACGAGGCAACCCCCACCAGGTGCAAGGTGCTCATGCCGCGGCGGACCTGGGCCGGGTCCGCACCGGCGTTGAGGGCCCTGACGTAGAGACGCAACGTTGACCCGACCCCTGCGATGCGCGTGCGACGGTCCGCTTCGGCCAGGGACTCCGCCGGCGACATCCCGACGACGGGCAGGCCCTCCTCCGCCTCGGGGGCCGCTTGCCGCTGCCGCCGGTCCTGCGTCTCCAACAGCGGCGCCGCCAGTATGGTGCGGAAGATCGCGTCCTGGGCCCTCTCCTCGACGCCCTCCAGCGCGGCGAACCCGCGGAATATGGAAAAGGCCACTGCGAAGAGCGGGACCAGGGACAGAAGGGTGGTGAAGGTGAGCGCCGCCGCCTGCTGGGGGCAGCGGTTCCGGACCAGTTCGCGCAGGATGTAGAAGTAGAGGCGCACCTGCCCCCGCACGAACTTGACCCACCGCGAGGGGTCCGCCGCGTCCTCCCAGCGGATCTCCTCAATCCTGTCCCGAAGCTTCTTGAACATGGCTCCTCACCGGGCCGGCCCCGCTCAGGTGGGGCAGTACTCGGGGTCGGGTTCCTGGCGCACGACGGACTCTTTGCCCTCCGAGAGCGCAGCGATCTCGTCCTTGAGCTGGGCCACCTCGTCCGCGTCCTCCAGCAGGCCGAAGACGAGGTCCGTCTCGTAGGTGCCCTCCCCGGGCAGCTCGATCACGCGCCCCTTGCTCCTTTCGAAGGCCCGCTGATTCGGATAGTCGGTGCCAGGCTCCAGTCCGGTCACGTAGCCGTCGCTCTCGGCGGCCGTGTTCTTCCAGATAGTGAAGGCGGGCAGCTGCTCGACCGAGTACCTGATGGTCGCGGCCAACTGCTCGCCGGGGTCGGTCAATGCCAGCACCGTCTTGCCGTTCTCGTCGGCGTGGAGCCTCAGGAAGTAGCACTGCTCGGCGAAGCCGGCCTCGGGCGGCCCATAGGAGTCCCAATCGGCCATGCCTTCCTGTGCCCGCTCGTCCCGCGGGCAGACGAACTGGACCGGCGCCAGCAGCCGCGACCCCTCGCTCAGCAACGGGGGCCCGTAGTTGCAGTGGTACAGCAGCTCCAGCTCCGCAGGCGTAGCGCCCAGGTTCGTCACCACGTCGTTGACCGCAAACTCGCGGGAACCCGGCAGAGTGGAAACGGTCGAGGTCAGCCCGAAGGAGGGCCCGAACACAACGGCGTCCCGCACTTCGCCCACGACGGCCAGCTCGTAAGGCGGATCGAGCTGGACCCTGACCCGCACCCGCATCGCCGGCACGTTGGCGATGGTGCCGTGAAGGGGCAGCAAGACCTGCGTCTCGGCCCCCGTGTTGTTCAGGACGGTGTCCTCGCCTGGAGCGCCGTGATAGGAAAGCCCGCAGCGGCAGATCATCTCGTTGAAGCCGGCCAGCCAGCCGAGGCCCCCCCGCGACTCGGCATGGACGTAGGCCGGGTGGACGACCTCCCGCACGGGGCTGTTCCACCCGAGCGACACATCCTCGGTGAAGGCCTCCAGAACGCCCATCCCCCGCGTCGGGATAATCACAACGGTCATGCAGCCGTTGTCAATCTCCACCAGGTCCACGCCCGACTGCTTGCCGCCTTTGAGCGTGAACTTGTTGATGCGCCACTGCGGACCTTCGTAGCCGACGAAGTTGGCGCTGCGAAGCTCGTAGCTCTCCTCGCAGACGCTCTCCCATCCGTCAATCAGGACCCTCTCGAAGTACTCAGCCATCTCCGCCGGTCTCCTCTCCGGTATGCACTGAACTTGCCCCTCCAGGCCGCCCCGGCCGCAGCCTATATGCGGCGCGAGCGCAGAATGCCGACAGCGAGCCAGCCTCCCAGCACCAGGCCGAACAGCAACCCGACCAGCCCGAGCACGCTGACCGTCCAACCGAATATTGTAACCGCCCCTATCTCGGATTCCAGCAGCGCGGAGGAAGCCATGATGATGGCGGCCAGGATGATGCTCAGGGAGAGGCGGTTGCCCGTCTGGTCCAGTTCGGTCAGGCCCTTCTCAAAGCCCTCATGCCGGATGGTGAACTCGAAGAGCCCCCTCTGAAGTTTCTGTATCAATCGGCGGACTTCCCGCGGTCCCTCGGTGACCAGTGTGCCCAGATGGTAGCCGCCGGCGGTCAGGCTCCGCCGAACGCCGGCGGGCGATATCTTCTCGCGCAGCAGCTTGCCGGCGTAGGGGGCCGCCAGCGAAGCCACGTTCAAGCCGGGATCCAACTGTGTGACCACGCCACTGATGACCACCAGGGCCCGCCCCATCAGGACGAAGTCCCGCGGCACCTCGACCCTGTACTTCCGTATGACGTTCATGACATCCTGGAAGGAACGCTGAAAGTCCAGCTTCTCAAGGGGCACGCTGCTGTGGCGGTCGAGCAATCCGACCAACTCCTCCCGCAGGTCGGCCGCCTGCGCCTCGCCGGGGCCCTGGCCCATCTCGCTGAGCACCTCGGCGACCAGCTCGAGCTGCCCGTTGCCGAGCGCCATCATGCAGACGCCCAGGTCCCTGCGCAGCCGCCCGCTGAGCCGCCCGATCAGCCCGAAGTCCAACAGGGCGACGCGCCCTTGCTCGGTCACCAGGATGTTGCCCGGGTGGGGGTCGGCGTGGAAGACGCCCAGGATGAAGAACTGCCGCAGGTAGACGTCCATGACGGTCCGCGCGACTGCCTTCTTGTCCAGCGGCCCATCGTCGCGGCGCAGCAGTTCGCTCAGGTGCGCACCTTCCATGCGCTTCATGGTCAGGACGCGCTCGGTGGTGTAGTCCCAGTAGACCTCCGGAATCTCAATCCGCTCGTCGTCCTTGAACCTCTCCCGGAACTTGTGGGTGTAGGCGGCTTCCGAGACGAAGTCCAGTTCGCGGGTGATGGCCCGCGCGAATTCATCCACCAGCATCGGCAGCCGGAAGGCCTCGAACTCCTCGACCTTGTCCGCCTGGGCCGCCAGGAAGGTCAGTATCGCCACATCATCCTCGATGACCCTCTCAATGCGCGGCCGGCGGACCTTCACCACCACCGGCGTGCCATCGTGCAGCCGCGCATCGTGCACCTGGGCAATGGACCCGCTGGCGCGGGGCTCGTTGTTGAACTCGCCGAAGAGCTCCTCCGCCGGCGCCCCGAGTTCGTCCAGCACGATGGCCCGCGAGACGTCGCCCGAGAACGGCGCCACGTGGTGGCAGATGCGCTCCAGCTCCCGGATGTACTCGGTGGGCAGCACGTCCGGCCGGGTGGCCAGCATCTGGCCGAACTTCACGAACGTCGGCCCCAACTCCTCCAGCACGGAGGCAAACCGGGCCGCCAGCTCCTCCGGCCGGGCGGCGCGAACCCGACGGGGCAGCCGCAGCCACGTCGGCAGGTACTGCTGAAGGTCAACGCGGCTGATAAGGTGGCCCAGCCCGTGCGAGGCGGCCTTACGGACTATGTGGGCCATGCGCCGAACGCGCCGCGGCCCCTTCAGGATGGAGATTATCCTCACAGCGCTCTCCCAGCTTCCACGAACCCCACCCGCTGCCCCCCATTATAGGCGTGTGAGCCCGGCTGACAACAGCAAAGGCGCTCAGGAAGCCGACTGCTGCCGGCCCGGGTCGGCCGGTTCAAACGCCGGCGGGTCGTCAGCGTGTTGCAGCTCCCACAGCCGCAGCTCCCGGATGAACCTGTGGTACGCCGTGCCGACGGCGACGGCCAGGCCCGGCACGCCGTCCAGGATGCCCAGCCTCAGAAGGTAGCTCCTGGTGAAGGCGAACGGCGGGTTCAGGACCAGGCGCAGCAGGGACGCTCGCTTGCCGCGCGCGCGCCGCGCCCGCGCTGCGGCCTCGGCAAAAGTGGCCGAGCGCTGGGCGTATTCCACGATGCCGCCCGGGAAGCTGAAATGCAGGATGTCCCCCTTCAGCTTCTTGACGCGCCCCTCAACGACGAACTCGGGATGGGGCTCCTGGCCCATCAGCCTGGCGGCCTCCCGCCGCACGAAGCGCACCTTGTGCTGCGGATACCAGCCGCCGTGCTTGATCCAGCGGTCCACGAAGTAGGTCTTGCGAGGGAACGCAAACCCGTCGTATTCGACCTGCCGGGGCTGCGCCAGCCAGGAGTGTATCTCGCCAGCGGCCTGCTGGGTGAGCGCCTCGTCGGCATCGAGCCACAGGACCCATTCGCACGTGGTCTGCTCGAACGCAAACCGGGTCTGCGCCACGTATCCGGCGAACTCCCGCCGGATGATCTTGTCCGTGTACTCGCCGGCGATCTCGCAGGTCGCGTCCTGGCTGTAGGAGTCCACGACCACCAGTTCGTCAACCCACTTCATGCTATCCAGGCAGTCGCGGAGCCCCTCTTGCTCGTTGTAGGTGATGACGAAGCCCGACACGCTCCTGCCGCCGATCATCGTTCGCTCGCATGAAGGGGCTCAGCAAGCCACCTGAGAGGCGCCTATTAGAGCACACGGACTCCCCGGCCCGCAAGGCGCACCGCACGGGCGGAAGGCGGCGGCCGGCGCAGCGGCTCAGTCCTCCCCCTCGGCCGCGGCAGCCTGTCGGCAGATGGCCAGCAACTCCTGGGCGGCGGCATTCTGCGGCTCCAGATCGAGGACGCACAGCAACAGCTTCGCGGCATCTCTCGGCCGGGCAAGCGGACCCGCGTACAGCCTGCCGAGCATAAGGAGGGCGGTGACGTTCTCAGGCTCCCGTTTGACCAGTTCCTCGAGGGCCTCGGCGGCTTCGCCGCTGCGTCCCAACGCCAGCAGCAGGGCCGTCATGCGCCCCCTGGCCGGGCTCGAGTCCGGTTGAAGCGCCAGGGCCGCGCGGTAGTGCTGGAGCGCGCCGGCAGGATCGTCCAGCGCTTCGAGGATGCCCGCCAGCCGCAAGTGCAGCGCCAAGCTTCCGCTGCCCCTTTCGACGGCCTTCCGGAGCAGCTCGGCGGCCGGCCGGTTCATCCCGCAGGCGGAAAGGGCCGCCGCCACCCGCACCTCCTGCTCCTCGCCCGGTGGCGCGAACAGATCCAGGGACGCGAGTGGGCCTTTCAGGAACTCGAGCAGTTCCCGCCGGCGCTTGGCGTCGGCGCGGCCCAGGCCTTGCAGGATGCGCCGCGTCTGCTCCCGATAGGTGCCCTCGAATCCGCGCAGCGCCACCAGGCGGCTGTTGTCGCTGCGGAAGGCGAGCCCCCGCAGCAGCCGGTCGGGGCCCGCCAGCCTGTGCTGCACCAGGGCGGCCAGCGCAGCAGGGCTGCCCGCGCCGGTCAGGTCGCGGCCCAACGCCGGCGGCCGGCCGGGATGCGACAGGCGGTAGGGCCGCACTCCGTCGATCAACCCGGCCAGTTCCTCCGCCTCCGCGACAAAGCCCTCCACCAGTTCGACGGGATGCCAGAACCCGGCAGCCACCACTTGCACCTGGAGCCGCTCCAGCCCGCCATAGCGCAGCGTCGGAGCGGACGTGGCGACGAAGACGGCCTCCTGCCCCGACACGAACACGTAGAATGAGGGAAAGACCTCGCCCAGGGTCGCTATCGCCCTTCTAAGCGTGTCCAGGCTGAGCCGGCCCGCCGGGAACCAGAACGAGAACACGCCGCCCTCAGCCAGGCGGCGCCTGATGCGGCCCAGGCCGTCCACGCTCATCAGGGCCAGCGGGTTCCCCACCGCGGACAGCGGCCCCGGCCCGCTGAGGATCACGTCGAACTCGCCGCCCGCCCCGCCGTTCCACACGCCGATGGAGGCCACCTCCGCCCCACCGGCCATGCGCTGCATATCGTCCGCACTGATGCGCAGCGCCGGGCGCACCAGTGCCACGCGTTGCGGCGAGTCCGAGAACGCCAGCCCCAGAGCGGCCGTCAGGACCGGCGACCCGGCGGCCAGTGGACGGCCCGACCGCTCGATGTGGACCAGGCGGCCGTTCAGGAATTCGGCGCGGAGGTCGTCGGCCATCAGCACCGCGCGCAGGCCCAGGGGCTCCAGGCGCCCGCTGACCAGCACGACGGGCTCCGCCCCGTCAAGGCGGGCACGCCCCGCCCACAGGTGGTCGACAAAGGTGGCCCGCAGTCCGGTCCATTCCAGATGCGGATCGGCGGCCAGGCACCAGATGACCGACAGCCCCACCAGACCGCATGCGGCGGCCGGCAGGGCCCGGCTCCGTGGGCTTCTCCTGCGTCGGCGGGCCAGACACAGCGGAAGGAGCGCCAACAGCACGAGCGCCGCCGGCAACACAGAACCCGCCCTGTAGGAGTCGCTCACAAGCCCCGACGCGGCAGCCCCCGCCGCGGCGGCCGCCAGGGAGAAGGCCGTCCGCCACCGGTCAGCCTCCGCCGGCCATACCGGGCCGGCTGCCACACCCAGGCAGAAGGCCAGCACCCACAGCGGAAAGACCCGCCCCGGCACCAGTAAGGACGCCGAAGTCTGCAAAGCCGCCGACTCACTGAGGATCAAGTCCGGGTAGAAGAAGAACGAGAAGCCGACCAGAACCGAAACCGCCGCCGCGACCGTGCAGCAGATGACCAGCAGGCCCGTCCGGGCGGCGAACCTGCCGAGCCGCGCATGGTAGACGAACAGGCCGAGGAAGAAGGCAATGCCCAGGTCGCTTCCCGCGTAGGCCACCGACCGCACGGCAGGCAGATAGGCGCGCAGCAGGGCAACGGCAACGGCGCCGACCGCCGCACCCAGCAGCAGACGCGAACCGCCGTGGCGAGCGGCCATCAGCGCCCCTTCAACCGGCCGCCGCCCCGCCGACGCCCACGCAGAGAGAACGGCAGCGGCCGATGCGAGCGCCACACCCCCCACGACCACAGGCGCAACGCCCAGCGCGCCCATTACTCCGGCCGAGCAGGCTATGAACGCCGCTGCCGTACCCAGCAGAAACGGGGCGACAGCGTGACCGCCCGCGGCGTTCAGGCCGCCCAGTAGCGCGAAGCCGGCTACCGCGATCAGCGCCGTGGCGGACCGGCTTCCCCCCGGAGGCCCTGCAGCCCACCATGCCCACAGGGCGGTCGCGGCCAGAGCCACGACGAGCGCCCGGTAACGCCGCTGAATGCCGGGCGCCGCGGCGCCCAGGCTGGACCCCATGAGGGCCGCGGCCAGAGCGAACGCCGCCGCAGACCGCACCTCCGCCGCGCCGATCTCGAACCGGAAGAACGCCAGGAAGGCGGCGAATGCAGCGGCAGCCCCACCAAGGAAAGGGCCGGCCAGGCGGGCGAGACGGGGGGCCGATGTTCTACTGCCGCTCAATTCTCTCCAACCCGCCCATGTAAGGCCTGAGGACCTGCGGCACGACGACGGTCCCGTCGGGCTGCTGGTTGTTCTCCAGTACGGCGATCAGGGTGCGGGGCAGCGCCACTCCGGAGCCGTTGAGCGTGTGCACGAACCGGGCCGCCCCACCACCGGCTGGCCTGTAGCGCGTGTTGATCCGCCTGGCCTGGAAGTCGCCGCAGTTGCTGCAGGAGCTGACCTCCAGCCACTCCGCGCAGCCGGCCGCCCAGACTTCAATGTCGTAGGCGTGGCACGCCTGGAAGCTCATGTCGCCGCTGGAGAGCTCTTTGACCCGGTGCGGCAGGCCCAACCCCCTGCAGACGTCCTCGGCTGCGCCCAGAAGCGACTGCAATTCGTCTTCGGATTCCTCGGGCAGGCAGTACTTCACCATCTCGACTTTGTCGAACTGGTGGCCACGCTTGATGCCGCGAACGTCCTTGCCGGCGCTCATCTTCTCGCGGCGGAAGCAGGCCGTATACGCCGCGTAGTACTTCGGCAGCTCTTCCTCGGCCAGTGTTTCCTCGCGATGAAGGTTGGTCAGCGGCGCCTCGGCGGTGGGGATCAACC